>NZLB01000184.1 GCA_002694075.1 Nisaea sp. | reverse complement strand
GGCGTGCCCGACGGGGCGGTCACCGCCAGGCCCGCGCGTATGTCGAAGACCTGCTCGGCGCTCTGCCCCCTCACGCCAGCCTGGTCACGGTGATCGACGGGCATCCGACGACGCTGTCTTGGCTGGGCGGCGTTCACGGCCACCGGGTCGAGCCCTTGGGCATCGAGCATTTCGGCCAATCGGGCACCATCGACGAGGTCTATCGGGCCTATGAAATCGACAGCGCGGCGATTGTCGCCGCCGCCGAGTCCTTGGTCGCCGGCCGGTCGGTCCGCTGGCGCGGGTAAACGCACGAGACAATTCGCCCGCCGCCAACGATTGACCGCCGGCGCGTTTGCACAAATTGTAAAGCGCGCGGGTTTCGCCGCGCACCCCCACCGTCAGCGGAGAACGCCCATGGCCCCGAACGATCAATCGCCCCTTGATGTGACCGAGAAATACGCCATCGGGCAGCCCGTCAGCCGGATGGAAGACCCGGTGCTGCTGACCGGTCGGGGCCGCTACACCGATGATATCAATCTCGCCGGTCAGGCCCATGGGGTGATGGTGCGCAGCCAGATCGCCCACGGCGTGATCGACGCCATCGACTTGGAAGAGGCGCGCGCCATGCCGGGCGTGCTGGCGATTTACACGGTCGCCGACATGGACGCCGCCGGCTACGGCAACCTGCTGTGCGGCGCGGCCAACGTCAATCGCGACGGCTCGCCGATGATCAAACCGCCGCGCGCCACCCTCGCCCGCGAGCGGGTGCGCCATGTCGGCGATCCGATCGCCTTTGTGGTCGCCGAAACCCGCGCCCAGGCACGCGACGCCGCCGACGCCGTGTTTGTCGACATCAACCCCCTGCCGGCGGTCAGCGACCCGCTGGCGGCAGTCGCCGCGGGGGCGCCGCAAATCTGGCCCGAGGCGCCGGGCAACATCGCCCTCGATTTCCACTATGGCGACAGCGACGCGGTCGCCGCCGCCTTCGCCGGCGCCGCCCATGTCACGCGCTTGGACCTGGTCAACAACCGCGTCGTGGTTTCGGCGATGGAGCCGCGGGTGGCGGTGGTCGATTTCGACCCGGCAGCCGATAAGTGGACCGTGCGCGCCGGCAGCCAAGGTGTGTTCGGCCTGCACAACGGGCTTGCCAAACTGATGAACGTGGCCCCGGAACAGGTGCGTGTGCTGACCGGCAATGTCGGCGGTTCCTTTGGCATGAAAGGCGCGCCTTATCCGGAATATGCGCCGATGATGCACGCCGCCCGCGACCTTGGCCGAGCCATCAAATGGCGCGACGAACGCTCGGAAAGCTTTTTGTCCGACCACCAGGGCCGGGCCAGCCACGCGCGCGCCGAGTTGGCCTTGGACGCGGCCGGCAAATTCCTGGCCGTGCGGGTGACCACCCATGCCGACATGGGCGGCTATTTGACGGCGGTGGCGGCCAATCCGCAAACCGGCAATATCGTTAAAAACGTCACCAGCCTGTACCAGGTGCCGCTGTTGGAGGTGATCACCAAATGTGTGTTCACCACGACCACCCCAACCGGCCCCTATCGCGGCGCCGGCCGGCCGGAGGCCAATTATTACATGGAGCGGCTGATCGACACGGCGGCCCGCGAATTGAAGATCGACGCGATCGAATTGCGCCGCCGCAACGCCATCCCGGCCGCCGCCATCCCGTACAAAGCGGCCTCCGGGCTGACCTATGACAGCGGCGATTTTCCGACCATTATCGACCGCACCCTGGCGGCCGCCGATTGGGACGGTTTCGCGGACCGCGCCGCCGCCAGTCGGGCCAAAGGCTTGCTGCGCGGGCGCGGCTTCTGTTCCTATCTCGAGGTCACCGGGCCGCCGGCGCCGGAGATGGGCGGCCTGCGTTTCGACGAGGACGGCGGGGTGACCATCGTCACCGGCACCCTCGACTACGGCCAGGGGCATTTGACGCCGTTCGCGCAATTGCTGTCCAGCCGTCTGGGCGTGCCGGTCGACAAGGTGCGCCTGTTGCAGGGCGATAGCGACCAATTGATCGCCGGCGGCGGCACCGGCGGTTCGAAATCCGCGATCACCAGCGGCGGCGCCATCGCCGAGGTCGCCGACGCGGTCATCGAAAAAGGCCGCCAGGCGGCCGCCCATGTGCTGGAGGCGGCGGTCGCCGACATCGAGTTCGACAACGGCAAGTTCGAGATCGCCGGCACCGACCGCCGCGTCGCCTTGCTCGACCTGGCCGCCACCTTACGGACTCGCGCCGATCTGCCGGCCGACGTGCCGGCCAGTTTGGACACCGAGTTGAAACACGAGCCCGGCCCATCGGCTTTCCCCAATGGCGCCCATGTGGCCGAGGTTGAAATCGATCCGGCGACCGGCGTCACCCGGGTCGTCAAATACAGCGCGGTCGACGACTTCGGCACCATCCTCAACCCGATGATCGTCGAAGGCCAAGTCCATGGTGGCGTCGCCCAGGGGCTTGGCCAGGCGCTGTTGGAAAACGTCGTTTATGACGACCATGGCCAGCCCCTGACCGGCTCTTACATGGACTACGCCATGCCGCGCGCGGATCATATGCCGTCGATCAGCCTCGGTTTCCACGCCGTGCCGGCGACCAGCAACCGGCTGGGCGTCAAGGGCTGCGGCGAGGCGGGTTGTTCCGGCGCCCTTGGCGCGGTCATGAACGCGGTGGTCGACGCGCTGGCCGCCCACGGTGTGCGGCACATCGACATGCCGGCGACACCGGAGAAAGTGTGGCGCGCCCTCAACCCGCCTAAAGAGGCATGACGGCGCCCGACGCTTTGGTTATAACCGAAGGAGCACGTCAGGGAGGGAACTCATGAGCAGCACGCCGCGCGATGTTGAAATCGTCGAGGTCGGTCCACGCGACGGCCTTCAGAACGCCACCGGGATCATGGCCACCGAGGCCAAGAAAGCCTGGATCGAGCAGGCCGCCAAGGCCGGCTTTCCGGAAATCGAAGTGTGTTCCTTTGTGCCACCGAAACTGGTGCCGGCGATGCATGACTCGCCCGAGCTGACCGACTACGCGGTGGCCATCGAGGGGCTGACCGTGTCGGTGCTGGCGCCCAACCTGCGCGGCGCGCAAAACGCCGCCGCCCACCACCCCGACAAAATCGTCATGCCGATCTCGGTCAGCCGCAGCCATTGCCTGTCCAATATCCGCAAGACCCCGGAAGAGGCGGTCGAGGATTTGCGCGCCATCGCCGAATTCCGCGCCGGCTTGCCGAAAGACGAACAATTCATCCTCGAGGTCGGGCTGTCGACCGCTTTCGGCTGCACCATGGAGGGCCATGTGCCGGACGACGACATCCTGCGTTTGGGCGCCATGTGCCTGGAGGCCGGCGCCGATGAGGTGGCGCCGTCGGACACCGTCGGTTACGCCAACCCGGGTCAGGTGACGCGCGTGTACAAGCGCTGCTTCGCCGAATTCGGCGCCGATAAGGTCGGCGGCGGCCATTTCCACAATACCCGCGGCCTCGGCATCGCCAATTGCCTGGCCGCCTATGAGGTGGGTATCCGCGCCTTCGACACCTCGCTCGCCGGCCTCGGCGGCTGCCCCTTCGCGCCAGGCGCCAGCGGCAATGTGGTGACCGAGGATTTGGTGTTCATGTTCGAAGCCATGGGCGTGCGCACCGGTATCGACATCGACGCCATGCTGGCCTGCCGCGAGATTGTGCGCGCGGCCCTGCCGGAGGACCCGTTGTACGGTCATTTGAGCGAGTCCGGCATCCCTAAAGGGTTTTCCGACGCTGTCGCGGCCGCCGCCGAATAATCATAACGAGTAACCACAACGAGTAACCATAACCCAAGGGGCGCCGCTCGGGCGCCTCCCATCCGGTGGATTGAGCGTGCTTGAGAAGTCGTCCGGCTTGCGGCGTTTGTTGCGCTACCGCTTGATCGTCCCGATCTTGCGCGGCCGCAAAGCCAGCCAATTCACCGCCCGCGGGGCGGCGGTCGGCTTAGCGGTGGCGATGACGCCGACGGTCGGCGTGCAAATGATCTTCTGCGCTGGCCTATGGATGCTGTTACGCGCGATCAAGCCGGCCTGGGGATTCAACCTGATCGTTGCCTGCGCCTGGACCTGGATCACCAATGTGTTCACGGTCGGACCGTTCTATTACGGCTTTTTGGTGACCGGCCAATTGATGCTGGGGAACGGCGGTGGACTCTACGGGTTTGGCAATTTTCTCGCCGATTTCAACCAGGTGATGGCCATCGAAACCTCGGGAGTCGAGGGGTTGTGGGTCTATTCGCTGGCCTTTTTCGATGTCTGGGGCGTGCCGATGTTCGTTGGCTCCCTGCCCTGGGCGGCGCTTAGCGCCTGGCTCGGTTACGCCTGGAGCCTCAGGTTTTTGCGCAAGTTCCGTGAGGCCCAGCGCCATAAACTGATCACCCACTGACACCGCCGCCCTTGGCAGGGCCGTCCCCGGCTGGCTATGCTTCCCGCTCACGTCGCACCAGGGAGCGCCCGATGACCGATCGTTACGCCGCCTATACCCGCCTCGACCTGGATTATCCGGCCGCACGGGTCTTGCGTATCACCTTCAACCGCCCGGAAACCTACAACTCGGTCGACGCGGAAACCCATACCCAATTGACCCATATCTGGCGGGATATCGACGCCGACCCGGATATTTCGGCGGTTATCGTCACCGGCGCCGGCAAGGCGTTCTCGGCCGGCGGCGACTTCCAAATGATCGAGCAAATTCTTAAAGACGAGACAGCGCGCATGGCCACTTGGAAGGAGGCCCGCGACCTGGTCTACAACGTGATCAATTGCAACAAACCGATTGTCTCGGCGATTAACGGCGTGGCGGTCGGCGCCGGCCTGGTGGTTGGCATCCTCGCGGATATCTCGATTGTCGGGAAGTCGGCCAAAATCATCGACGGGCATACCCGCCTGGGCGTCGCCGCCGGCGATGTCGCCTGCGTCATCTGGCCGTTGCTGTGCGGCATGGCCAAAGCCAAATATTACCTGATGACCTGCAAGCCGCTGTCCGGCCCCGAGGCCGAACGCATCGGCCTGGTCTCGCTGTGCGTCGAGGACGCCGATCTTCAGGCCACCGCCCTGGAGACCGCCAACGATTTGGCCGGCGGCGCGCAAAGCGCGATCCGCTGGACCAAATACGCCTTGAACAACTGGCTGCGCCAAGCCGGCCCCATATTCGACACCTCGACGGCCTTGGAAATGCTTGGCTTCGCTGGCGCCGAGGCGGCCGAGGGCTTGGCCGCCCATTTGGAAAAACGGCCCCCCAATTTCCCCAAATCCGCCCCGGTTTAAGGACCTAAAAGAGGGGTCTGAAAGATGCCCGCGAAATGATCGGTGACGCCGCCTTTCGATTCAGCCACGCGCTGGCCCGCCGGCCGTCGCCGGCGGTCATTAATGGCCTACGGGTGGGCGCCGGCCCGGACCCCGATTTCGCGGTCTTTTCGGTCCAGCATGACGCTTATCGCAAAGCCTTGACCGACGCCGGCGTCGCGGTCACCACCTTGCCCGCCGACAACGCGCACCCCGACGCGGTGTTCGTCGAGGACGCCGCTTTGATGATCGCTGGCCAGGCCATCATCCTCAAACCGGGCGCGGTCAGCCGGCGCGGCGAAGCGGCGCGGATGGCCGAAGACGCCGCCGGCCACGTCGATGGCGTGATCCATTTGACCGATGATGGCCGAGTCGACGGCGGGGATATTCTGGTCACCGG
>NZLB01000183.1 GCA_002694075.1 Nisaea sp. | reverse complement strand
GCGCATGAAGGCGTCGGAGACCAGTACGCCATGGTGCAGGTTGAGCGCTTTGCGGTTCGGGTCGCCGCCGGTCGGTCGGCGCAATTCGATGAATTCCTCAATCTCCGGATGGTCGATCGGCAGGTACACCGCCGCCGAGCCGCGCCGCAGCGAGCCTTGGCTGATCGCCAGGGTCAGCGAATCCATGACGCGGATAAAGGGGATCACGCCCGAGGTTTTGCCGTTGACGCCCACCGACTCGCCGATTGAGCGCAAATTACCCCAATAGCTGCCAATACCGCCGCCGCGAGCGGCCAACCAAACATTCTCGTTCCACAGGTCGACAATGCCGTTGAGGCTGTCATTGGCCTCGTTCAAGAAACAGGAAATTGGCAAGCCACGATCGGTGCCGCCGTTGGACAACACCGGCGTCGCCGGCATGAACCACAGATTTGAGATGTAATCGTAGAGGCGCGCGGCGTGGGCCTGGTCATCGGCGTAATAGGAGGCGACGCGCGCGAACAGATCCTGAAAATTCTCGCCCGGCATGAGATATCGGTCGGTCAGCGTCGCCTTGCCAAACGTCGTCAGATTGGCATCCCGCGCTTCGTCGACGAAAACCTGGCTGCGATGATCCATCTGGATCGCGGCGTCGAGCATCACGTTCATGGCGGCGTCCTCCAAGTCTACCGACTCGTTGCCGGCTCGGACACATATTAGGGCCCGACGCCAGGTTTTTACTGAGTGTTGAGTGTTCAGAACTCCCGAACACTATATATAGTGTCTGCATTCGACGTCGAAGTCAATCGAGCGAAAGTCACTACAGTAAAAAATTTTACTACCGAGCCTTCAGGCCCAAGCAACATCGATCAATCGCCAAGACGGTCAAGGGGCGTCGCGTAGGAATGGCGCCCATAAATCAGGCGGGACAGCGTCGAGGTTAGGGCGCCACCGTGTCGTCGGCGAGGGCCATTTGCAAGACGCGCGCTACATGCAGCGCCGGGCGCGCCGTCAAGTCACCGATTTGATGGCGACAAGAAGTGCCGTCGGCGATCACCAAGGTTGCCGCGTCGGCGGCGCGGACCGCGGGCGCCAAGGTGAGTTCCCCCATCTGGCGCGAAATGTCGGCGGTTTCGGCTTGATAACCGAAGGCCCCCGCCATGCCGCAGCAGGAGCTGTCGACGGTTTCCACCTGAAGTTCCGGAATGAGGCCCAGGACGGTGGTCACCGACCCCATCACGCCTTCGGCTTTTTGATGGCAATGGCCATGCAGGAGCGCGTGTTTCTGGGCCAGCGGTTTGAGGGCGAGCGAAAGTTTGCCGGCGGCGTGCTCGCGCGCCAAAAACTCTTCGAACATCAGGGCCGAAAAGGCGAAGGCGTCGGCTTCGGGCCCCGGTGTCAATGCGGTCCACTCATCGCGCATCGATAACAGGCAGGACGGCTCCAGCCCAATGATTGGCAGGCCGCGATCGACAAAAGGTTTCAACGTCGCGCGGGTACGCGCGATCTCGGCCCGGCCGCGCGCCACGTCGCCGGCCGACAAATAGGTGCGCCCGCAGCAGAGCGGCCGGCCGGCCTGGTCGTCCGGTACCGGCAAATGCACGCGGTAACCGGCGGCGACCAGCACATCGAGGGCGGCCTCCAAGTTTTCCGGTTCGAAATAGCGGTTGAAGGTATCGGCCCATAGCACCACTTCCGGGCCGCCTTCGGGGCCGAGCGCCGGCGTGGTCGGCTCAAAAGCCCGCGCGGCCCATTGCGGCAGGCGGCGATCTTCGGCGAAGCCGAGAAGCCGGCGCACGCCGGCCAGGTTTTGAATGGCGTTGGCCAGCAAGCTGAAGCGGCTGGCGGCACGGGCATAGGCCGGCAGGGCGGCGACCATGCGCTCGCGCCAGGATAGGCCATGGGCGCGCGCCTTTTGATGGCTGACCTCGATCTTGAACTTGGCCATGTCGACGCTGGTCGGGCATTCCCGCTTACACCCTTTGCAGCCGACGCAGAGCGCCATGGTCTCGGCCATTTCCGGCGCGGTCAGGGCATTCGGACCAAGTTGGCCGGAGAGCGCCAGGCGCAGGGTGTTGGCCCGTCCGCGCGTCAAATCCCGTTCGTCTCCGGTGACCCGAAACGAGGGACACATCACGCCGCCGGTCGACTTGCGGCACGCGCCGTTGTTGTTGCACATCTCGACCGCGCCAGCGAAATCGCCCCATGGCGACCAATCGAAGACCGTTGCCGGCACCTCGGTTTGATAATCCGGTTTGAAGCGGAACAGGCTGCGGTCGTCCATTTTCGGCGGGTCGACGATTTTGCCGGGATTGAACAGGCCGGCCGGGTCCATCAGGTTTTTAACCGTTTTGAAGTTGTCGACCATGCGGCGGCCGAACATCGCCTCGTGGAATTCCGAGCGAACGATGCCGTCGCCATGCTCGCCGGAATGCGAGCCTTTGTATTCGCGCACCAGTTCGAACGCCTCTTCGGCGATGGCGCGCATTTGCTGGGCGCCCAAATCCTGTTTCATGTTGAGGACCGGCCGCACATGCAGGGTCCCGACCGAAGCGTGGGCGTACCAGGTGCCTTCGGTGTTGTATTTGTGAAAAACCTGGGTCAGGCGATCGGTGTAATCGGCCAAGTCTTCCAGGCGAACCGCGCAATCCTCGACGAAGGACACCGGTTTACCGTCGCCCTTCATCGACATCATGATGTTGAGGCCCTGCTTGCGGACCTCCCAAATCGCCGATTGGAAACTGGGGTCGGTGGCTTCGACAACCGCGTTCGGAAACCCAAGATCGGCCATCAAGGTGACCAGGTCGCGCAGTTTGCGATGGCTTTCTTCGGCCTCCGCCTCAGCGAATTCGACCAGCAGCAAGGCTGCCGGGTCGCCTTGCACGAAACGGTCGACCGTCGGCTTGAACATGGGGATGTCGCGGGCCAAGGCGATCATCGTGTCATCGACCAGTTCGACCGCCACCGGGCCGAGTTTGACCAGGTGTTGGGCGGCGTCCATGGCTTGATAAAAAGTCGGGAAATGGCAAACGCCAAGGGTTTTATTGCCGGCCAGGGGCGACAGTTTCAATCGCACCCGTTCCGAATAGGCCAAGGTGCCTTCCGAACCGACCAACAGGTGCGATAAGTTAATGTCGTTGCCGGGCAGCAGCGCGTCGATGTTGTACCCGCCGACACGGCGCATTAAATCCGGGAACCGCGCGCGGATTTCATCGGCCTCGGCGGCGCCGAGGGCCATCAATTGGGCGATCATCGCGCCCTGCGGACCGTTCGCTAGACGGGCCAGATCATCGCCGGTGACGGCGCCGAAATGCATTGCCGCGCCGTCGGCCAAAATGGCGTCGATGGCCAGCACATTGTCCCGCATGGTGCCGTATTTGATCGACCGCGAGCCGCAAGAATTATTGCCGGTCATGCCGCCGATGGTTGCCCGTGACGAGGTAGAGACATCGACCGGAAACCACAGTCCATGGGGTTTCAGCAAACGGTTCAGATCATCCAGGACAATCCCCGGCTCAACCTCGGCGGTGGCGCTGGCGGCGTCGAATTCGACCATTTTGTTGAGATATTTGGAGAGGTCCAGCACCAGGCTATGGTTGACGGTTTGGCCGCATTGCGAGGTGCCGCCGCCGCGCGCCGTCACCGGCACGCCGGCTTCGGCGGCGATGGCGATGGCGGCGCGAATGTCGGCGCCATGGCGCGGCACAACCACGCCCAAAGGTTCCATTTGATAGATCGACGCGTCGGTGGCGTAACGGCCGCGCGAAAAGCGGTCGAAGAGGACCTCGCCTTCGAGGGCGCCGGTCAGGCGGCGGGCGAGGGCGCTATCGCCGATCTTCGCTTTGCCGGCGAGCGCCGGCGCGGTCAGCGGGCCAAGAGTCCACGCGCTATCGTTTTCTTGTATTGCCATGGCGGCGAATATCGTGGTCCGGTGCTGAAAAGGCAAGCGCGCCGTGTTCGCGACGGCGGACCTGGGCGCATTCGCCGCGACCCCTTGCGGTGGAAGAGGACAAACCCATGACCGAACATTTGTTTTGCGCCGGTTTTGGCTATGTCGCCGGGTATCTGGCGGGCGATCTGCTGGCCCGCGGGTGGCGCGTCTCGGGCACCAGCCGGGCACCGGCCGATAAATCGGTCGATCCGCGCGTCGGGTTGCTGGCCTTCGATGGCAGCCAACCCCTGGCGGCCGGCGCCTTGGACGACGTCACCCACGTGGTTCACTCGATCGCCCCGGGCGAGGAGGGGGACGGGTTTCTCGTCCAGCACCGCGACCTGGTCCGGCGGGTGCCAAATTTGCGTTGGTTCGGCTATCTCTCGACCACCGGCGTCTACGGCGACCGCGCTGGCGGCGAGGTCAGCGAGGCTGATCCGCCCCGCCCGGGCAGCGCGCGGGCGCGCCGACGGGTCGCCGCCGAAACCGCCTGGCGGGCGCTATTCGCCGACACGCCGGTCACCTATCAGGTGTTTCGTCTGGCCGGCATTTACGGCCCCGGCCGCAACGTGCTGGAGCAGCTACGGGCCGGCCGGGCGCGCATTATCGATAAACCGGGACAGGTGTTCTCCCGCATCCACGTCGCCGATATCGTCGCCGTCCTGACCGCCGCCATCGCCGCGCCTCAGGATGGCGCGATTTACAACCTGGCCGATGATTTGCCCAGTCCGAGCGGTGATGTGATTCGTTATGGCGCCGCGCTTTTGGGCTGCGACCCACCGCCGGTAACGCCCTTCGCGGCGGCGGAGTTGTCGCCTATGGCCCGCGCTTTTTACAGCGAATGTCGACGCGTGCGCGCCGACCGCACCAAGGGCGAGCTTGGCTGGCGGCCACAATTTCCGACCTACCGTGAAGGCCTCCGCGCGCTCCATGACTTGGGGTGAGCCCGCGACCGGGCGCCCCGGCGCCTCGC
>NZLB01000182.1 GCA_002694075.1 Nisaea sp. | reverse complement strand
TAATCCCACATGGCGAGGCGGCGCGCGCTGCGATAGGCTTACGACGCTGGGACGGTTGTGGTGGACGGAGAGAACCGCGCGATAGGCGCGAAGGGGCGGGGCCGATGGATCTAAAAAAGCAGCACGATGAGGATCGGGCGGAAGTCGCGGCGCGTTTCCCTGGTCCGGACTATCGCGAAATATTGGCGTTGCTGCACCGCCTGCTTCAGCCCGCTCGGTATTTGGAAATTGGCGTGAATACCGGGAAATCCTTCGCCCTGGCCAAGTCGCCGACGCGGGCCGTGGGCGTCGACCCCGAACCGCGCGTGACGCGGATCGACAACCCCAACGCCAATCTGGTCAAGGCGACCAGTGATGCGTTTTTTGGCGAGTTGGACAGGGTCCGGACCAATGTGACCTTCGATTTGGTGTTTATCGACGGCCTTCACACCTTTGAGCAAACCTTGCGTGACCTTCAGAATGCCGAGAGATACAGCCATCCCGGTACATTGATTTGCATTGATGACATTTACCCGTTACACGCTCGCGCCGCCCAGCGCCAACGCGACAGTATTTTCTGGACCGGTGACGTTTGGAAAATTTTGCCAATCCTGCATACCTACCGGCCGGACCTTCGCATAGGGGTCGTGCCATGCGTGACCAGCGGCCTGTTGCTGATCGCCGGGGTTAATCCGCGGTCGACGCGCTTGGCCGAGGCGGAAGATCAATATGTCGCTGAGTATATGGACGTTCCCTTCACCACCGCCGCCCATGATCAGGCGCTCGGTATGCTGCCTCATGTGCCGAACACGGCGGCGGCGGTGACCGCGTTTCTCGAAACCGCCGGCTTGGTGACGGCACCATGAAAACCGGGGCCGCCGGCGGTCATCGCGCGGGTGCGTGGAGCAATCGTAAACAAGGGGTAAAACGATGTTGAAAATTTATCATGCGCCGGCGACGCGGGCGTTTCGCGTCATTTGGGTCTGCGAAGAGTTGGCCATCCCCTATGAAATTGTGCCGGTGGATTTCAGCCCGGCCTATCGCGCGTCGCCGGAATGGCGGGCCATGAACCCGGTCGGCAAGGTGCCGGTGATGACCGATGGCGCCCTCAAAATGTTCGAATCCGGCGCCATGATGCAATATGTCCTGGACCGCTATGGCGCCGGCCGTCTGCAGCCGTCCCCGGATTCGCCCGACCACGCCTTATACCTGCAATGGTGCTGGTTCGCCGAGGCGACCTTTTCCCGCCCGTTGGGGGAAATGACCAATCATCGCCGCGAATTCTCGCCGCCGCTGGAGAAAGTTCTGGCCGAAATGGCCCGGCGCGCCAGCCTGTCCGTCGCGGCCCTCGATCAGGCCCTGGCCGATCGGCCCTATTTGTTGGGCGACAGCATGTCCGCCGCCGATATCAGCAACGCCTACGTACTGCGCGGTTACCGCCGCTCGGTGAGCGAGGACCTGCCGACCCATGTCCAGGCGTTCTTTGACCGCATGACGGCGCGAGATTCCTATGCTCGCACCGTGGTTGCCGACCGTGGCGCCAAAATCGAACCCTGATCGGCGTTTATTACCAATCTGTTATTAAGTGACTGCCAAGCTTCTGCCTTTGTTGCGCCTTAAATCAATCTTAAGTTGTTTTTCCTGAGGGAAGCGCCGTAAAGCCAGAAGCGAGGTCAAGAAATGTTGAAATCTTTTGTCATTGGAGGGCTGGCCGCGATGTCGCTCGCCCTTACCGTTCAGGCGGAGGAGCGGATCCAGTTTCCAGCCGGCTATGAGGATAAAATGCTGAATTATCTCAGCCTGGACCGCACCCAGAACGACGATCAGGTGATCCGCCTATTCGCGACCAAGGAAACTTTGGCGGCGGCCCAGGCCGGCAAGGAACTGCCCTATGGCACGGTGCTTGTCGCCGAACTCTACAAGGCCAAGAAAGACGCCGATGGCGAAGTCATTGAAAGCGCCCTCGGCCGACGTATCCGCGGCAAATTCGCGGCTGTCGCGGTGATGCAAAAGGGCGAGGGTTGGGGCGAGAAATTTAGCCCGGAGTTTCGCAACGGCGACTGGGACTTCGCGATCTTTAGCCCCAAGGGCGAACGCTTAGTGAAAAAGGATCTTAACGATTGCCGCGCCTGTCATCAGCCTTTCGCCGAGACCCAGCATCTGTTTTCCCTGGAGCATATGGTCAATTAATCCTGAACGGTCGGTGGCTCGGCGGCGTCCCTGGCAAGCTTGCGGACGCCGCCGGGCGGCCGAGTGCGCCACGGTCAATTTGACCGCTTTTCAATAATTCATCGGTGGTGTTAGCCTTCGCGGACTAGAGGTTTCTTTTGGTCTTGCAACCGCGGCGAGCGCCTTCATGCGGATCGACAACACCCTTTCGCTGCCGATGCCGCCCGACGCGGCCTGGGCGTTATTGCTTGATATTCCGTATATCGCGCCGTGTTTGCCCGGCACCCAGCTTACCGCGACGATCGATGACCGCCGGTATCAAGGCACGGTCAGCCTGCGCCTTGGGCCCATCGCCCTGACCTTCGAAGGCGAGGCGGAAATAACCGATATCGACGAAGCCGCGCGGCGGGTGACGGTGCGCGCCCAAGGCCGGGAAAATCGCGGCCGCGGGGCGGCCCATGCCGATGTCAGTTTCCAAGTGTGTGAACGTGACGGCGGCACCGAGGTGGCGGTAAGCACCGATCTGACCCTCGCCGGTAGCATCATTCAATATGCCCGCGGCGTCGGCATTGTGACCAAAACCGCGCAGCAGATCGTCGATCAATTCACCGCCCGCCTGGCCCAGCGGATCGACAGCGGCGAGGTGCCCGATGGCGCGGCCATTAAAGTCGGCCAATTGTTGTGGTCGAGCCTTGCCGGCGGCAAGCCGGCCGCCCCGGTTGGATCGGGGCGATGAAAGCGGCGCCTTTCCGATATCATCGGGCCGAGAGCCTGGCCGAGGCCAGCGCCATGCTCGCCGATTTGGACAATGCCCGTCTGCTCTCCGGTGGACAGTCGCTAATGGCGATGATGAATCTCCGCTATGTCATCGTCGATCATCTGATCGACCTCAACCCGGTCCGTGAAATGGCCGGTGTGACCAGCCACGACAGCTATTTCGAGGTTGGCGCGATGACCCGCCAACGTTGCCTTCTGAACGATGACGCGGTGGCCGCGCATAGCCCCATTTTTCGCGCGGCGTTGAGTTATGTTGGGCATTTACAAACGCGCAACCGGGGCACCGTCGGCGGCTCGCTGGCGCATATGGACCCGGCGGCCGAATTGATGGGCTTGGCCGCGCTGACCGATGCCGAGATCACCCTGACCGGGCCGACCGGCGCCCGGCGGGTGGCGATCGCCGATTTTCCGCAGGGCTATATGACGCCGGATATCGGTTTTGACGAGATTTTGACCACAGTCCGTTTCGCCCGCTGGCCGGCCGGTCATGGCTGGGATTTCCGTGAATTCGCCCAGCGCCATGGCGATTTCGCGGTGGTGGGTGTCGGCAGTTTGCTGACCTTGGACAGCGTCGGCGCCATCGACCGCGCGGCGGTGGTTTTGATTGGCGTCGGCGACGGACCGCTGCGCCTTGTCGAGGTCGAGGCGTTGCTGACGGGGGTGCGGCCCGACACCGAGCTTTTCCGCGCCGCCGGCGAGGCCGCCCGCCATCCCGCGATTACCGGTGACGCTTTGGTGAGCGCCGACTATCGCCGGCAGTTGGCGGCCGTGATGGTGCGCCGTTCGCTCACCGATGCCTATCGACGGGCGCGGGCGGCGGTTGGAAAGGAGGGCGGCCATGTCTGACGCTGAGATGTCTGACGCCGAAATGACCCGCGAGATCGCTTTCACGGTCAATGGCCAGCCGGCCGCGCTGGATGTCGAGGAACGCTTTTCCCTGGCTGATATGCTGCGCCATCGCCTGGGTCTGACCGGCACTCATCTGGGATGTGAACATGGCGTTTGCGGCGCCTGTACGGTGATGGTCGACGGTCACGCGGTGCGCGCCTGCCTGATGTTGGCGGTGCAGGTCGATGGCGCCGCCGTGACCACCGTCGAGGGGTTGGCCGATGACGACGGGCGTCTGAGCCGTTTGCAGCAGGCTTTCAGTGATCATCACGGGCTGCAATGTGGGTTTTGCACGCCCGGCATTTTGATGACCCTGACCGAGTTTCTGGCCGACCATCCGGCGCCCGCCGAAGACCAGTTGCGCGAGGCGCTGTCCGGTAATATTTGTCGTTGCACCGGCTATCAGGGGATCGTCGACGCGGTGATGGATGTGTTGGCGTCGCCGCCGCCGGCGGGAGGCGCGCGTTGATGCCCGGCAAGGTGTTTGTGGGGCAAAGCGTCCAGCGCTTGGAGGACCCGGATCTGCTGCGCGGGCGCGGCCAATTCCTCGATGATTTGGCGTTGCCCGGCATGTTGGAGGCGGCCTTTGTGCGCAGCCCCTTCGCCCATGCCAGCTTTGGCCGAATCGATACCGCCGCCGCCGCCGCCATGCCTGGAGTGGTAGCGGTTCTGACCGCCGCCGACTTGCCGGCCGAGATGCGCGAGAAGCGGATTTTACTGCAGGTGCCGCATCCGGCGATCACCTATCCGGTGACGCAAATGCCGTTAGCCAGTCACGAAGTGTGCTTCGTCGGCGAGGCGGTGGCGATGGTCATCGCCGACAGCCGGCACCGCGCCGAGGACGCCGCCGAACAAGTGATCGTCGATTGGCGGCCACTGCCGGCGGTGGCGCATTGCCTAGAGGCGTTGAAACCGTCGGCGGCGCCGGTCCACAGCGCCATGAAGGATAATCTCGCCGGCCGTTTCACCCTCGCCTTCGGCGAAGTCGACGCCGCCTTCGCCGCGGCGCCGCATGTGTTCAGCGCCAGCTATGACACTCACCGTGGCACCGGCCATCCGATGGAATGTCGCGGCGTGGCGGCGGTCTATGACGTGGTTGGCGCCGGGCTGCGGGTGTGGACCTCGACCCAAACGCCGCATAACACCCAGCGCGGCCTGGTCGATATGTTCGATATGGCTGAGGACAAAGTGCGGGTGATCACCCCCGATGTGGGCGGTGGCTTTGGTCCGAAAAACCAGGTTTATCCCGAGGAGATGATGGTCCCGCTGGCGGCCAAGCTGCTGGGGCGACCGGTTAAATGGGTCGAGGATCGACGCGAGCATTTTCTCACCACCACCCAGGAGCGAGACCAAGTCTGGGAGGTTTCGGTGGCGGTCGACGAGAACGGCCGTATTCTTGGCCTGAAAGGTCATTTGGTTCACGACGCTGGCGCCTATCTGCCGTGGGGCATCATCATGCCCTATATCTCAGCCTCGACCTTGCCCGGGCCCTATCGCGTGCCGAGCTATCGTCTGGAGGTGTCGGTGGCCTTCACCAATATGGTGGCGACCACGCCGATGCGTGGCGCCGGCCGGCCGCAGGCGGTCTTCGTGATGGAGCGGTTGGTCGACTTAATCGCTCGCGAATTGGCCCTTGATCCGGCGGCGGTGCGGGATCGCAATTTTATCGCCGCCGCCGATATGCCCTATTCGATGGGGTTGACCTATCGCGACGGGGCGCCGGTGATTTATGATTCCGGCGATTATCCCGAGGCCCAGAGACGGGCTCTGGCCGGCGCCGGTTACGACGATTTCAAAGCCCGCCAAGCCGCCGCCCTGGCCGAAGGCCGCTATATCGGGATCGGTATTGGCAATTATGTCGAGGGCACGGGGCTTGGCCCGTTCGAGGGCGCCACCGTGCGCATCCTTTCCAATGGTCGGGTCGCCATCTACACCGGCGCGACGCCGGCCGGTCAGGCCCACCGCACTATTTTGGCGCAGATCTGCGCCGATCAACTGGGCATCGACGTGGCCGCGGTGGATGTCGTGTTGGGTGACACCGGGGTGATGCCGCGTGGCGCCGGGACCTTCGCCAGCCGCATCACGGTCAACGCCGGCTCGTCGGTGCAAATCGCCGCCGGTCAGGTGCGGGAGAAAATCTTGGCTCTGGCCGCCGCCAAATTCGGGGTCGCCGAAAGCGATTTGGAATTGGCCGATGGCCTGGTCCGCATCACCGGCGCCCAAGGCGACAGCATCAGCTTCGCGGAACTCGCCAAAATGACCAGCGGTATGCCGGGTTACGTGCTGCCTCAGGGCGTGGTGCCCGACCTGGAGGCGTCGGGTTATTTCACGCCAGCGCAGGCGACCTATTCCAATGGAAGCCATGTGGCGGTGGTCGAGGTGGACCCGGAAACCGGCATGGTGACCATCGACGATTACGTGGTCGTCCATGATTGCGGCAATGTGATCAATCCCAAGCTGGTCGATGGCCAGGTGCAAGGCGGGGTGGTCCATGGCATCGGCAACGCCTTGCTCGAGCGGATGGTCTATGACGCGGACGCCAACCCGCTGACCACCACCTTCGCCGACTATTTGATGCCGACCGCCGAATGGGCGCCGAAGTGCCGGATCATCCATATGGAAAGCCCAACCCCGCTTAATCCGCTGGGCGTTAAAGGGGCCGGCGAGGGCGGCACGATCCCGGTGCCGGCGGCGATTGTCGCGGCGGTCGAAAACGCGTTGGCGCCTTTCGCGGTGCGGCTCGACAGCTGTCCGGTCACCCCGCAGATGATTGTCGAAAAGGTGCAGGCGGCGCGCCAGCAGGAGAGCACACCATGATCAGCGACCGTTTCAGACTTGTCGAAGAGGGCGCCATCGCGCGGGTCACACTCTGCCAAGGGGCGGAAGGTAACACCGTGGCGCCGCCGGATATGCGCGCGCTTGGCGCGGCGATCCGCGCGGCGGGCACGGCGGCCTCGTGCAAATTGGTGGTGGTCACCGGCGAAGGCGCCGATTTCTGCCTTGGGCGGCGGGTTGTGCCGGGTGTCGCGCGGCCAGCCCAAGCCCGCGCCTTTCGCGAAAATGTCGCTGACGCGATACTGGGGGTGTATGAGGATTTGCGCCATTGCCCGGTGCCGGTGCTGACCGCGGTACAGGGGCAGGCGAAGGGCTTTGGCTGCGCCTTCGCGGCGCAGAGCGACATCACCATCGCCGATCCGGCGGCTCGCTTCAGCCTGCCGGAAATGGACACCAACCTGCCGCCGACCCTGGCCATTTCGGCTTGTCTGCCGCGCATGCCGTCGAAAGCGATCCTGCATATGGTCTTAACGCGCGAGACGGTCGGCGCCGACCTCGCTCTGGCCCAGGGCCTGGTCTCGGAGATTGCGCCGGCCGGCGGCTTGGCGGCGGCGGTCGAGGCCTATGCCGCCAAATTGGTCGACCGGGACCGTGACGCGTTGATTGCGATCAAGGAATATATGCGGCTGGCGCCGACCATGGATCTCGCCGGCCAGGCGCGATATGGCGCCAATCTGATCGCCACCGAGATGACCTCGCAAGACTAGCTCCGGACGGTTAAGATTTGCCCTCTCCGCCCGCCGGACGGGGGCGGATGGGCCGCCGACACATTGGGCGAAACGCATATTCGACGCTAACTCACGGTGTGACCGATGGCACTGGCTAAAACACATTCCGAGACTTCGGCGGCGTCGGTGGTCAACGGCCGCGCCGAGGTGGTTTGGCGCGCGGACGGCACTGTCACCCGTTTGGCGCGCCTTTATCAACACGATCCGATCCGTGTCTTGTTTCCTCAGCCGGCGGCCGGTGACCCCGCGACGGCGGCCATCACCAACACCGCCGGCGGCTGTGTGGGCGGCGACCGGATCACTTTTCACGCCCGCGTCGAGGCCGGAGCGGAGGCTTTGATCGCCCAGCAGGCGGCCGAAAAAATCTATCGCTCGACCGGCGCGATAACCACCGTCGATGTCCATTTGCGAGCCGCTCCGCGGGCCATCTTGGAGTGGTTACCGCAGGAGACCATCTTATTCGACACGGCGCGTTTGCGCCGGCGCACCACCTTGGACGTGGTTGGCGACGGCCGTGTCATGGCCGGGGAAATCCTGGTTTTTGGCCGCCGCGCCATGGCCGAGACCTTTACCGCCGGCTTGGCGCGCGAGGTGTGGGAGGTGCGCCGTGACGGGCGCCTGGTCTGGTTGGACGCCATGCATTTGGCCGATGACGTGGCGGCGGTTTTGGCCGCGCCGGCCGGCTTCGACGGCGCGGCGGCGACCGCCACGGCCCTTTACGTCGGCGCCGACGCGGCCGATAAATTGGAAACGGCGCGGGCCTGCCTGCCTAAAACGGCTGGGGTGCGCACCGGCGCGACGGTGGTCAACGGGGTCTTGGTGATGCGCTGGTTGGGCCGTGAGGCGGCCGCTTTGCGACAGAGCTTTGGTCAGTTTTGGGCCGATTTCCGGGCTTCCGCCCTGGGGCGGCCGGCGCGGTTGCCGCGGCTGTGGCATATTTGAGGGAAGTTGGGGAGCGGTTATGAACCTGTCACCGAGGGAAAAGGATAAGTTATTGGTCGCCATGGCGGCGATGGTCGCGCGCCGGCGGTTGGAGCGGGGGGTGAAGTTGAATTATCCCGAAGCGATCGCCTTAATCACCGATTTCGTGGTCGAGGGCGCCCGCGATGGGCGCAGCGTCGCCGATTTGATGGCCGCCGGCGGCGAAGTGCTCGGCCGCGACCAGGTGATGGAAGGCGTCGCCGAGATGATCCACGATATCCAGGTCGAGGCGACCTTTCCCGACGGGACCAAATTGGTCACCGTGCACAACCCGATTAGATAAGGAGGCGGCGATGATCCCCGGTGAAGTGATCACCCTGCCCGGCGCGTTGACCCTCAACGCCGGGCGCGAAACGGTTACTCTTGAGGTCGCCAATGGCGGCGACCGACCGATCCAGGTTGGCTCCCACTACCATTTCGCCGAAACCAACCCGGCGTTGGTTTTCGACCGGGCGGCGGCGCGCGGTTTTCGCTTGGATATTCCGGCCGGCACGGCGGTGCGTTTCGAGCCCGGCCAAAGCCGCGACGTCACCTTGGTGGCCTTCACCGGTGACCGCGTGGTGCAGGGCTTTAACGCCCATGTGCAAGGCCAGTTGGAGGAGTAGACCATGGCATTTCAAATTGATCGCGCGGCCTATGCCTCGATGTTTGGGCCGACCACCGGCGACCGGGTGCGGTTAGCCGATACCGAGTTGTTTATCGAGGTCGAACGCGACCTGACGACCTATGGCGAAGAGGTCAAATTCGGCGGCGGCAAGGTATTGCGCGATGGCATGGGACAGAGCCAGGTGGCGCGCGCCGACGGGGCCGTCGACACCGTCATCACCAACGCCTTGATCGTTGATCACTGGGGGATCCTGAAGGCCGATGTCGGGCTGCGCGACGGCCGCATCGCGGCCATCGGTAAAGCCGGTAACCCGGATGTACAACCCGGCGTCGATATTATCGTCGGCCCAGGTACCGAGGTTATCGCCGGCGAGGGACGGATCCTCACCGCCGGCGGGATTGACGCCCATATCCACTGGATTTGCCCGCAACAAGTCGATGACGCCCTGTATTCCGGCGTCACCACCATGCTCGGCGGCGGCACCGGCCCGGCCGAGGGGACCAACGCCACCACTTGCACACCGGGGCCGTGGCATATCGGCCGCTTGATGCAGGCGGCCGAGGGCCTGCCGATGAACCTGGCCTTTTTCGGCAAGGGCAACGCCTCGCAACCGGCCGGCTTGGTCGAGCAAATCAACGCCGGCGCGGCGGCCCTCAAACTGCACGAGGATTGGGGCACGACGCCCAGCGCCATCGACAATTGCTTGACCGTCGCTGAGCAATACGACGTGCAGGTGGCGATCCACACCGACACTTTGAATGAATCCGGGTTCGTCGAGAACACCATCGCCGCCTTCAAAGGGCGCACCATTCACGCCTTCCACACCGAGGGCGCCGGCGGCGGCCACGCGCCCGATATCATCAAACTTTGCGGCGAAGAGAATGTGTTGACCTCGTCGACCAATCCAACCCGGCCGTTCACTGTCAACACCATCGACGAACATCTCGACATGTTGATGGTCTGCCATCACCTCGATAATCGCATTCCGGAAGATGTCGCTTTCGCCGAAAGCCGTATTCGCCGGGAGACCATCGCCGCCGAGGATATTTTGCACGACCTTGGCGCTTTTTCGATGATCGCCTCCGACAGCCAGGCCATGGGGCGGGTCGGCGAGGTGATCGTCCGCACCTGGCAAACGGCCGATAAAATGCGCCGTCAACGCGGCCGCCTGGTCGAGGAAACGGGTGATAATGACAATTTCCGGGTGCGCCGTTACATCGCCAAATACACCATCAACCCGGCCATCGCCCATGGCATCGACAAACATGTTGGCTCGATTGAGGTTGGTAAATTGGCCGATTTGGTGCTGTGGAAGCCGATGTTTTTCGGCGTCAAACCCGATCTGGTGCTGAAATCCGGGACCATCGCGGCGGCCGCCATGGGCGACCCCAACGCCTCCATCCCGACGCCGCAGCCGGTCCACTACCGGCCGATGTTTGGCGCCTTTGGCAAGGCTCTGACCGAAAGCGCGGTGGTTTTCGCGTCGGCGGCGGCGGTCGCGCAGGGCCTTGGCGATGCCTTGGGGCTGTCGAAAACCCTGATCCCCATCGAGGGGTGTCGGGCGGTGACCAAAAAAGATATGGTCCTGAACGACTATTGCCCGAAAATGGAGGTCGACCCCGAGACCTACGAGGTGCGCGCGGACGGCGATTTGCTGACCTGCGAACCCGCCGAAGTGCTGCCGATGGCGCAGCGCTATTTCTTGTTTTAAGGACCCGTGATGCGCCGCGCCACCTCCGTTCACGCCAAGGGTACCTGGCCACAGGACCGAGAAGTCGCCACCGTCACCCTCGACTTCGAGGATCGCCATCGCCGGCGCATCCGCTTGGTCGATGACGGCGGCGCCGACTTTCTGCTGGATCTGCCCGAGGCCACGCGCTTCGGCGATGGCGACGCTTTGGCGGTCGCTGACAGCGGCGACATGATCCGAGTCATCGCCGCCGCCGAGGCGGTCGCCGACATCACCGCGCCGGATATCGACGCGGCGGTCAAGCTGGCCTGGCATATCGGTAACCGGCACACCCCCATGCAGGTTTTACCCGGCGGCGGGCTGCGGATTCGCGACGACCATGTCCTGGTCGCCATGGTCGAGCGCCTGGGCGCCGAGGTCCACCGCCACCACGCCGGCTTTTCGCCCGAGGCCGGGGCTTATCACGATGGCGGCGGCGCCGGCCATCATCACCATGATCACGACCATGATCATGCGCATGGCCATGCCGATAGCCATGACGCCGGCGGCACGGGGCATCGCCATGACCGGTGAAGGGGCGGCCCATAACGGCGATTTGCTGCGCCTGATGACCTGGTTGTCGCCGGCCTTTCCGGTTGGCGCCTACACTTATTCCCATGGCTTGGAGTTCGCGGTTGAGGACGGCCAGGTGGCCACCCGGGAGGATCTGGTCGCCTGGCTACGGGTGGTTTTGCACCATGGCTGCGGCCGGCTTGACGGCGGTTTTTTCACCGCCGCCTGGCAGGCCACAGACGGCGATGATCGGGCCGCTTTCGAGGCGGTCGCCGCCCAGGCCGACGCCGCCCGCACCAGCGCCGAACTGGCCCTTGAGGCGAGCGCCCAAGGCGCCGCCTTTCTGCAAACCGTGACCACGGTCTGGCCGACGCCGCGGCTGACCGCCTGGGCGGATGCGCTCCGGGACAACGACATCACGCCGACGGCGGCGGTCGCCGTCGCCTTGGCGGCGGCCGACCATGGCATCGCGCTGGCGCCGGCCCTGGCCGCCTATTACCACGCCTTTCTCGCCAATTTGGTCTCGGCCGGGGTGCGCTTGGTGCCGCTCGGGCAGACCGATGGCCAGCGCGCGATGGCTGTTTTGGAACCTGAAATCGAGCGCGCCGTCGCCGCGGCGCGCGACCGTCCGATGGCCGATTTCGGCACCGCGACCCCAATGGTCGACTGGCTGTCGATCCAACATGAAACACAGTACACGAGGTTGTTTAGATCATGAATGGACCCTTACGCGTCGGTGTTGGCGGGCCCGTCGGCTCCGGTAAAACCGCCCTTCTGGAAAATCTCTGCAAGGCCATGCGCGCCCAGCATTCGGTGGCCGCCATCACCAATGATATTTACACCAAGGAGGATCAGCGCATCCTGACCGCCACCGGCGCCCTGCCGGCCGAACGCATCATGGGGGTGGAGACCGGCGGCTGTCCGCACACCGCGATCCGTGAGGACGCTTCGATCAACCTGGCGGCGGTCGCCGATATGAACACCAGCTTTCCCGATTTGGACGTGATTTTCATCGAAAGCGGCGGCGATAACCT
>NZLB01000181.1 GCA_002694075.1 Nisaea sp. | reverse complement strand
GGCAAAACCATCTTTTTGATCTGCCCCCAGAATGAAAGCCAATGTGATTAATAAAAGGGCAAAATCACCGATCCAGAGGCGATTGGCAACGGATAAAATCCTAATTTTGGAACGAGAAAGGTTTGATATAGAACTTAAGAAGACCCAAAAATCATTTTTTTATATATAAATAACAGTTAGTTAACTTTCTTCGACCCATCGACGATCCAGAGCGGCGCTTATCATTGGATACAATTTCGTTGCGGTGGCACGCTTCTTGCGATGCGGCGGAATGTCGCGGAAGCGGGCGGTACGGGCTCGTTTCGCGCTCACCTGTAACAACGAGGTATTACAATGAAAATACTCAAAAAACTTGCCTTAGGCTTGACCCTCGGCGCCTCCGCGGCGTTGGCGGGACAGGCCGCGAACGCGGAGTCCGTCCTGCGCGTCGGCATGACGGCGGGCGATATTCCCATTGTCCTCGGGCAACCCGATCAAGGTTTCGAGGGCTATCGCTTCGTCGGGTATAATTTATATGATCCTTTGGTCCTTTGGGACCTGTCGCAGGGCGACACGGCGGCCGACATCAAGCCGGGCCTGGCCACGTCCTGGAAAATTGATCCGAACGATAACAAGCGCTGGCTGATCACCCTCAGAAAGGGCGTTAAGTGGCACGATGGGTGCGATTTCGTTCCCGAAGATGTCGTCTGGAACCTCGACCGGATTGCGAATAAGGACGCGCCTCAATTTAACGTTAAGCAATTCGGCATGATCCGTAACCGTACCGGCAACATCGATAAAGTTGAGGTATTGGGCGACCACGAGATCGCGATTGTCACCAAAACGCCGGACGCGCTGTTCCCCTACCAACTGAGCTACTGGTTCATGATCAGCAAATGCCGGTTGACCGAACTCAATAACGACTATGAGGCTTATGCCAAAGCGCCGTCAGGAACCGGTCCGTATAAATTCGACAGCATCGTGCCGCAAGAGCGCCTCGAGCTGGTGAAAAACTCCGAATATTGGGACAAAAACCGCGTTCCAAAGCATGATCGTTTGGTCTTGCTGCCGATCCCGGAGGCCACCACACGGGCCGCGGCTTTGTTGTCAGGTCAGGTCGATTTCATCGAAGCCCCGTCGCCCGACACGATTCCGCGCCTGCAATCGGCGGGCATGGCGATCGTCACCAAAGCTTATCCGCATAACTGGTCCTATCAGCTGAACTTTGTCGACGGTAACTTCAAGAAAAAAGAAGTCCGTCAAGCCGCGAACTATGCGCTCAACCGCGCGGAGTTTAAGGCCCTGCTGAATGGCTACATGGTCGAGGGCTTCACCAATGTGCCACCGTCCACGCCGTACCATGGGACACCGTCGATCAAATACGACTACGACCCGAAAAAAGCGACGGCGTTGCTGAAAAGCGCGGGATGTTACCCGTGTAAGATCAAGCTCGCGATCTCGACCTCGGGTTCCGGTCAAATGCAACCCTTGCCAATGAACGAGCTTGTGAAATCCCAGCTCGACGCGGTTGGCTTCGAGACCGAACTGCAGGTTATGGACTGGAACGCGTTGTTGGACATCACCCGACCGGGTCGTGAAAAAAGCCCGTCGGTCGATGGCATTAACGTGAGCCGCGCCTTGCAGGACCCGTTCAGCGCCCTGATCCGGCATGTTTACACCAAACAACATGCGCCCAAGGGTTCCAACTGGGGCCATTACACCAGCGCCAAGGCCGACGCCTTGATCGACGAAATCTATCTGTCGTTCGATCCGGCGGTTCGCATGAAGAAGCTCACCGAGCTGCATGAACTGATGGTCGAAGACGCTGTCATGCTGTGGGTTGCCCACGACGTGAACCCGCGTGCGCTGGCGCCGAATATCAAGGGCTTTATTCAAGCTCAAAGCTGGTTCCAGGACCTCACGCCGATCGTCGTTGAATAAAACACCGACAATACGCAACCGGACCCACCCGTCCCCTGGGTGGGTGGGTCCGGCACACTTCAGAAAAGGCTCTGCTTAGACTTCACCGGGTCGCGGAAGCGAGTGGAAAGGAAAAAAAGTGTCAACCTACATTATAAGAAGACTTTTATATGCGATACCCATTGCCCTTGGCGTAAGTATAGTATGTTTTGCTTTAGTTTATATCGCTCCAGGCGACCCTCTGCAGACGATCCTACCGGAAGACGCCAGCGAAGAAACCATCGCGATGGTGAAAAAAGCCTATGGGTTCGATAAGCCCATCGCGGTTCAATACGGCATCTGGCTGGGTAAAGTCCTGACCGGCGATTTCGGTATGTCGATCGCGACCGGCCGGCCGGTGACCGAGGAGCTATTTCGCGCCTTGGCGAACACCGTGATGTTGTCGGCCGGCGCGGTAATAGCCGCGTTCAGCCTGGCCTTCGTGATCGGAACTTTCGCCGGCTACCGGGTCGGCACGCCAAGCGACCGGGCGGTGACAGGCATCGCGGTGATTGGCGTCAGTATCCCGAACTATTGGCTGGCGATCGTTCTCGTCATCATTTTCGCGGTTGAACTGAATGTTCTACCAGCCACCGGGATGGGACCGCGCGGCTCGGAGACCTTCAATCCCTTCCAATGGGATCATTTTAAATATCTGATCCTGCCCATCATCACCCTCTCCCTCATCCCGATTGGCATCATCACCCGCACCACCCGGTCGGCGGTCGCGGAGGTACTCAACCAGGATTTCGTCGAAACCTTACGTGCCAAGGGCCTCATGGAAGCGGAGATTTTGCTGCATGTGGTGAAAAACGCCCTGCCCCAGGTGCTGGCCGTCATGGGTCTTCAATTCGGCTATTTGATGGGTGGCTCGATCTTGGTCGAGACCATCTTTACCTGGCCGGGCACAGGCTTCCTGCTGAACAAGGCCATTCTGACACGCGATCTGCCGGTTCTACAGGGCACCATCCTGATCCTGGCGATTATTTTTGTAACCACCAATCTCGTGATCGACCTGCTCCAAACCGCCGTCGATCCACGGTTGAAACGCTAGCTTAGGCGAGGGCTATCATGTCAGATGCGACTGTAAACAACCTTCAGCCAAAAGCGTCAGAGGTCGCCCCGGCACTCAAGGTCCGCAGCTATTGGCAGACCGTCGGGTACCGCCTTCGCTACGACTACATGACGCTGTTTTTCGGCTTCGTGGTTATACTTATCATTCTGTCGGCGATTTTCGCCCCTTTGCTGGCGCCGATGGACCCCTATCAAAGCAGCATGCTGAACCGGCTGAAACCAATCGGGTACAAGGATTTCATCCTAGGCACCGACGAACTGGGCCGCGATATCCTTTCCCGCATTTTATACGGTGGTCGGATCTCTCTCACGATGGGGATTTTGCCCGTCTTTATCGCCACCGTGATTGGCGGTTTGCTTGGCATTATCGCCGGCTTCGTCGGCGGCCGCACCAATATGACCATCATGCGGATCATGGACGTCTTCTACGCGTTTCCATCGATCCTTCTAGCGGTGGCCATTTCCGGCGCCCTCGGCGGGGGCATTTTCAACGGCATGATGTCGCTGACCTTGGTGTTCATCCCGCCGCTTTGCCGCGTCGCCGAGACCGCCACCTCTCAGGTGCGCAATCTCGACTTTGTCGAAGCCGCGCGGGCGACCGGGGCGAGCACGTTTAGCATCATCCGCGTGCACATCCTCGGCAACGTGCTGGGGCCCATTTTGATCTACTCATCCAGCCTGGTCAGCGTGTCGATTTTGATCGCGTCCGGTCTTTCTTTCCTCGGTCTCGGGGTGACACCGCCGGAACCGGACTGGGGGCTGATGCTGAACACATTGCGCCAAGCGATTTACATCCAGCCCGTCATTTGTGCCCTGCCCGGGGTCGCCATTTTGGTCACCTCAATTTGCTTCAATCTGGTGAGCGACGGTCTGCGCTCTGCCATGGACGTACGGATGTAAGGAGGAAGCCATGGATATGACAGAGACAAAATCGGCACTCTCATCGGTGTCCGCCGACGACGCCCGCGACCGGGGCGGCAAAGCTCAACCGATGTTGATCGCCCGCGGCCTCCAGAAACATTTCCCTATCACCGGCGGCATCTTAAATCGCACGGTCGCGCGCATTCGCGCCGTCGACGGGGTGAGCTTTACCGTCATGAAAGGCGAGACGCTGGGTGTGGTGGGCGAATCCGGTTGTGGCAAATCAACCCTCGCCCGGCTGTTGATGCATCTGATCCCGCCGGACAGCGGCGAATTGATTTTTGACGGGGAGGCTGTAGCGGCCAAAGATGGTTTGGAAGTCAGAGATATGCGTCGCTTGATGCAAATGGTCTTCCAAGATTCCTACTCCTCGCTCAATCCGCGCATGCCGGTGGAAGATTCCATCGCTTATGGCCAAATTGTCCATGGCGCGAGCAACGAAGCCGCCAAACAGGCCGCCCGCGCGCTGATGGAAAAGGTCGGGCTCGATCCCAACCTGTTTGGCCCGCGTTATCCGCACGAGTTGTCCGGCGGCCAGAAGCAACGCATTAACATCGCCCGCGCGTTGGTGCTCGAACCGCGCGTCGTGATTCTCGACGAAGCGGTCTCAGCGCTCGACAAATCGGTGGAGGCGCAGGTCTTAAACCTCCTGCGCTATCTGAAAGATGTTTTCAACCTCACCTACGTGTTCATCTCGCACGACCTGAATGTCGTTCAATACGTGAGTGATCGCGTTCTGGTCATGTATCTCGGCGAGGTGGTCGAGATTGGACCGGTGGATAAAATCTACGCCAATCCAAAACACCCCTACACCGCCGCGCTTCTGGCCTCCCGCCTCTCGATGAACCCAGACGATCGGGTTAACGAACCGCCGCTAATTGGCGATCCGCCCAATCCGATCAACCCCCCTTCCGGCTGTCGCTTTCGCACCCGTTGCGAGTTCGCGGAAAAGATCTGCGAGATTGAAACGCCAGCCCTGCCACAGGATGTCGGCCCCATGGGACATGCCTGTGCTTGCCATATGTTCGTCGCCAAATCAGGCCATTCAAAATCCATCATGCACGCGGCGGAAGACGTTACGCCCAGCTCACCGGCGGAGAGCCCCTCATGACCACCGAAACGAAAACGCCTCTGGTCTCGGTTCGGGACCTAAACGTCAAATTCGTCAGCCGCGAGGCGACGGTTAACGCCGTCAACGACGTCAGCCTGACGGTCCAACACGGCGAAGTGCTATGTATCATCGGCGAGTCGGGCTCGGGCAAAAGCGTCAGCATGCGGGCGCTGATGCGCCTGTTACCGGAACGGCGTGCGGTCATTTCCGGCAAGCTTGCGGTCGACGGGCAGGACGTTCTCGCTCTAAAGGGCAAGGAGCTTGCCGCTTTCCGTGGCGGCGAGGCGGCGATGATCTTCCAGGAACCGATGACGGCCCTCGACCCGGTTTACACGGTGGGGCATCAAATCGCGGAAACTGTCCGCCGGCACACCGGCTGCTCGTTCGAGGAGGGCTTGGCCCGCGCGCTTGAGCTGCTGGAGCTAGTTAAGGTCCCGTCGGCCAAACGACGCCTCAACGCGTTTCCACACGAACTGTCCGGCGGGCTTCGCCAGCGCGCCATGATCGCCTTGGCGTTGTCGTGCCGGCCCAAATTACTTTTGGCCGACGAGCCCACAACCGCCCTTGACGCGACGGTTCAAATTCAGGTGCTGATTTTGATGCGCAAGCTGCAACAGGAACTTGGCATGGGGATGATCTTCGTCACC
Source organism: Nisaea sp. (assembly GCA_002694075.1). Lineage (GTDB taxonomy): Bacteria > Pseudomonadota > Alphaproteobacteria > Thalassobaculales > Thalassobaculaceae > TMED26. Next base: position 7,009 of record NZLB01000181.1, on the reverse strand, counting down.
CACGACCTCGGGGTCGCGGCTGAAATCGCGGATCGTGTGGCGGTGATGTACGCCGGTCGCATCGTCGAAACGGGCACGGTTCAAGAAGTTCTCACGGACCCAAAACATCCCTATACCAAGGGCATGCTGTCCTCCACCGTGCACGGCAATATGCGCGGCCAGGATATTGAGGCGATTCCAGGCAGCCCGCCGGATTTACGGGCGTTACCGACCGGCTGTAGTTTTGGCCCGCGTTGCGCCTTCGCGGACAGTCATTGCCTGGAACAGCTCCCCCCCGAGGTCATGCTCGGCAATGACCGTCTGGCCCGTTGCTTCAAAGTCGATGCGGCGCCGGCCGCCGCCGACGCCGGTTCCGTCCCGGCCTAACGGCGCCATTTTAAAAAGGGTATCGCGATGCATAAAATTTCCATCCCGCAGAGAATTGTCGACACGGTGGTCGCGCGCCGAGGAACCGCGCACCCCTTCGCCACCCTCGACCCGGCCAAGACCGCCTTGATCGTGGTAGACTTGCAAAATGGTTTCATGATGGACGGCGTCGCCCATGCGCTATGCGCGACGGCGCGGGAAATCGTTCCGAATGTGAACCGCCTCGCCGCAGCCATACGGTCGACCGGCGGGCAAGTATTCTGGATCCAGAACACCCATGACGAAGCCTGCCTGGAAAGCTGGTCAAACATGCATGCCATGACGCTGCCGGAAAAAACCGCCAAACGCGTCGAAAGCATGTCGGAAGGCACATTGGGGCATGCGATTTGGGCGGACTGCGACGTCCAGCCCGAGGACACCAAGGTCCTGAAATACCGTTATTCGGCCTTTTTGCCCGGCGCCTCCGACTTGCCGGACATCCTGCGCGCGCGGGGGCTCGACACGGTTCTGATCACCGGCACGGTCACCAATGTCTGCTGCGAATCTTCCGCCCGCGACGCCATGATGACCAATTTCAAGACCCTCATGGTGACCGATGGCAACGCCGCCAACAGCGACGCGGAACACAACAGCTCTTTGATCAATTTCTACCTGACCTTCGGCGATATCATGAGCACCGACGAAGTCATCGGATGCTTAAAGAAAAATGCCGCCGCCACGCCGGCGGCCGCTGAATAAACATTAAAGCTGCATTCAAGAGGTTGCATATGAACAAGCCCAAAGTAGCGGTCATCGGGACCGGCGGTACCATCGCGTCGATTGGCAAAAACCCCCTCGATATCGTCGACTACGGGGCCAATAAGACAATGATCGGGATCGAAGAGATTCTGGCCATGTTTCCCATTGTCCATGACGTCGCCGAGATCGTCGCGGTCCCCTATCAGGCGATCCCAAGCCCGTCGGTCGGCTTCACCGAATGGCGTGACCTGGTCTTGAAAATCGATAAACTGGCGCAGGACCCGAGCCTCGATGGGATCGTCGTCACGCATGGCACCGCCTCCTTGGAGGAAACCGCTTACGCCCTGCACCTGACCGTAAAGGCGGACCTGCCGGTGGTGGTGGTTGGCGCGCAACGCCCATCAAGCGGCCTGTCGACCGACGCCGGCTTCAATATCGTCAACGGCGTGCGCACGGCCGGGTCACCGGCGGCCAAGGGCATGGGCGTGATGACCTTGTTGAACGATGAAATCCAATGTGCCCGCGAGGTGACCAAGACCTCGACTTATCGGATGCAAACCTTTCGCAGCCCCGATTTCGGCTGCCTCGGGCATGCCGATGGCGACGCCGTCGCTTTTTATCGTAAACCGCTACGCAAACATGCCCCGGACACCGAGTTCGATATTCGCACGCTCGACGGTTTGCCACGCGTTGACATCACCTATGCCTATGCCGGCGCCGACGGCACCGCGTCGCGCGCTTTTATCGAAGCCGGCGCCGAAGGCATCGTCTCGGCCGGTTTCGCGCCGGGCTTTTGCGGCCCGGGCGAGGAAGCGGCGCTCTGCGACGCGGTCGCGCGCGGGGTGGTGGTTGTGCAGTCGACCCGCGCTGGCAGCGGACGGACCTTTTTAAGCACCAAGTTAAAAGACAACGGTTTTCTGATCGCTGACAATCTTAACCCGCAAAAAGCGCGGATCCTCTTATCCTTGGCGCTGACGGTGACCAAAGATCACCAGGAAATCGCGCGCATATTCCAGACCTATTAAGGCCGTCCCACGATGACGGCCGACCCGGCCGCGCCCCGGTCTCGTCTCAAAACGCCACCTGGCGTCAGGCCCGACCCCCGCACCGGTATCCTGTTGACCCTGGTCGGCCTGCTGGTGTTTTCCGGGCTCAATGGCGTTGTGAAGGCGCAGACCGAGTATTTTCCGGTCGTGCAGATCATGTTCTTCCGCAACGCCTTCGCGTTGCTGCCCTTGGCTTTGTTTATCGGCCTCACCATGCCGTGGCGTTCGGTGCGGACCGATCGCATGGGCCTGCATCTGCTGCACGCGCTGCTGGTCAGTGGCGCGATCGGTCTGATTTTCCTGGGATACAACACTTTGCCTTTGGCGGACGCGACGGCCATCAATTTTGCCGCCCCCTTGGTGGTTTCGGTGCTTTCGCTGCCCCTCCTCAAGGAACCGGTCGGGCGCCTGAAATGGGCGGCAGTTGTGATCGGATTTATCGGCGTCCTGATCATGGTGCGGCCGGGCGGCGAGGTTATTCGCGAAGGAGCGATCTACGCCTTCAGCGGTACCGTGATGGGGGCGTGTGGCCTGTTATTGGCGCGGCACCTTAGCCAATTTGATGCGACCATCACAATCGTCTTTCTATTTATGGCGATCTCGTCGCTGATGACGGTCCCGCTGCTGCCGTTTGTTTGGGTAACGCCAAGCCCGTTGCAACTGGCCGGACTCGTCGCCATGGGGGTAGCGTCGGGGATTGCCCAATACATGACCACGCGCGCCCTTTTCCATGCCGCCGCCGCGACCATCGCGCCGCTTGGCTACACCAAAATGATTTGGGCGCTCTTGATCGGCTATTTCGCCTTCGGGGATTGGCCGGCGCCGGTGGTGCTCGGCGGTGCCGGCTTGGTGCTTTTCAGCACCTGGATCGTTTATCGCATGGAAAGCGGCGGCGTGAGGAAGCCTCCGCGCGCCGGTTAAGCGGCCCGCGCACCCAGCGGCCCCCGCCCGCCGGTCCCGGCGCGTTTACGCGCTCAGTGTCGGGCGCCGGTGGCGCCACGCGCTCGCCCGCTCATAGGCGGCGCCCACGCGCAAAACCATCGCCTCGTCGAACGGTTTGCCAACCACCTGCATGGAAATCGGCAGGCCTTCGGATGTGAAACCGCAACAGACCGACATGGCCGGGTTACCGGTGACATTAAACGGCACGGTCAAGTAACCCGAAAGCGCCAGGGGATCATTCGGTTGGGCGTCGAAACGGCCGGCCGGCAGCGCGGTCGCGGGGGCGATGACCGCGTCGTACTGGCCCAAAACCTCGGCATTAAACTGAAGGCTCATTTCCCGGCGCATCCGCAGCGCCTCGACATAATCCGAGCCACGCACAAAGGCTCCGGCCATCAACCGCTCACGTGTCGGGCGGCCATAAAGTTCGGGCCTTTCCATCAAATCCTTTTCATGGATGGCATAACATTCGGCGAGAATGATCATGCGGCCACAGGCGTGGAAAACCTCATGCGAGGACAGCGCCACATTCTCCACAACGGCCCCGTCGGCGCGCAACGCGGCGAGCGCCGTCTCAATGGCCGCCGGGATTTCCGGGTGGGTGTTTTTATCTTCCGCGAGCCAGTTCGCGACATACCCAATCCTCAACCCCTTGACGCCGCCGTCCAGGCCGGCGGCGTAATCGGCCACCGGTTCATCGGCCGAGGCCGGGTCGAGGGGATCGAAACCGGCCATCACCTGCAGTGAGAGAGCGGCGTCGGCGACGCTCCAACTCAGCGGGCCGCAATGATCCATGGTAAACGACAAAGGAAAGACGCCGCGCCGGCTGACCCGCCCATAGGTCGGCTTGATCCCGACCGTGCCGCAGTAGGCGGCGGGACCGCGAATCGAGCCGCCGGTATCGGAGCCCAGCGCCATGCGCGTCATGCCGGCGGCGACCGCCGCACCGGAACCGGAGGACGAGCCTCCCGGGACATGCGCGGTATTCCAAGGATTGCGCGCCGGCGGAAACAACGTTTCCTCACTCGGCCCACCGGTGGCGAACTCAATGGTGGCGCATTTGCCCAGCAAAACGGCGCCTCCGTCGAGCAATTTCTGGACCGCATGGGCGTTCACGTCCGGCACCACATCCGGGCGCAATTTCGACTGGCAGGACGTCAGAATCCCGGCGGTGTCATAAATGTCCTTGGCGCCAAACGGGATACCGTGCATCGGGCCAAGATCGGTTCCAGACATGAATTCGGCTTCCGCCGCCTTGGCCCGGGCCAAGGCCAGTTCCGCCGTGACCGTGTTGAACGCGTTGAGCGTGTCGTTGAGAGCGGCGATCCGCTGGAGCGCGTCCTCGGTGACCTCGACCGGAGAGAGCGTGCGCTCACGATAGGCCGCGCTAAGAGCGGCAATCGACATGTCCTGGATTTCAGACATCTCAGGCCCCTTTCTCGCCGTCGACCACACGGGTGACGGTGGCCAGGAAATAAGCGTTGGATGGCTCCAGACTGGCCGGCCGCGGGCGATTACGCACAATCCGCGACCATTTCAAAATGTCCTTGTAGGTATCGACCATGGTCGCCTCCCGGTCCGCCGGAATCGAAAGGCCGGCGCGTGCGACAATCGCGTCATATTGCTGTTTGATGGCTGCGTCATCCATGGAACCTGTCCGCCCTGTCTGTGGAAGGAGCCTAATATAGGGCGATCTCGGGATTGGATACAATCCATATCTTACGGTGAAAGCCACCCGCGTCCAATATCACGGCCGGCCCACGGCGATTTCTGTTACAGCGCGCTCTCGCCGGCGCGGGCTTCGGCCCGCACCGTGTAAAGGGAGGTGGCGATGACCAAACCGGCCCCGATAGCGGTGGTCCATTCCGGTATTTCGCCGAACAGGAGGAAACCGATCATCGCCGCGAACACCAGCCGGGTGTAATCCATCGGCGCGACCGCCGAGGCATTACCCTCTTTAAAGCCTTGGATGTTGGCGAGCTGACCGAAGACCGAAAGAACCCCAATGGCGGCCATGACCAGCCATTCATAGAGACTGGGCTGAACCCAATAGACAAGCGTCGGCGGGATCATGATCAGCCCCACCAGGATCGATTGATAGCTGAGAATGGTGACCGGCCGCTCGAACTGTGAAATTTTGCGAATGATCACCATGACCGCCGCCGCCGAAGCCGCGCCGGCGATCGCCAACAATGAATAGATATTGAAGCCGCCGCCACCTGGCTGTGTCATGATCAAAATCCCCACAAACCCGATCACAACCGCGAACCACCGGCGCGGGCCGGCGACTTCGCGCAACAGCAGCACGGCGAAGATCGCCACAAATAGGCTTTTCGCGAAGCCAAGCGCGGTCGCCTCGGCCAAGGGCAAATTGACCAACGCCGTGAAGCCGCAGGTCATGCCGACAACCGCGAACATCACCCGCGCCAAATGCAGCTTCAGAAAATTGGTTTTTAAACTTCCCGGAAAACCGAGGACGAGAACCGGCATCACCGTGCAGGTCATGACGATTTGACGAAAAAACAGAATTTGAACCACCGGGATGGTGTCCCCGATCATTTTGATCAAAGCCGTCATCACGGTGAAGAAAAGCCCGGCGATAATCACCCAGATGGCGCCGCGCGCATTGCGTGGCAGAGCGCCAAAGGAGCCGGTGATGGGTTTGAAGACGCCGTCGCAGGTCATCGCAAGACGGCCGAACGAGGGCCATTGAGGAAGGTTTTCGACAGCCTTCGCAGTGGGATCTTGCAATTTTTTAGGCATCAACCAGCTTGACCTTTGGGGCGTCGGCGCCGTGCGACAACAAAGACGGTACACATATATAGATCTAAAATTAGATTGGATACAATCCAGGTGAAATTTGCATCCATGACTCATTTTGGCCGATGCGCTATAATGCGGGCAAAAGTCGTGTGAACCGAATTTTCGGCGCCACGACAAAAACAACAACACGGCGGCCTAAATGGCCGCCGCCGACGAACAGGAAAAATCAGGCCGGCTCATCTAAAAGCCACGCCGAGAACGATGAGGTATCGGGATGTCAACTCGCGCTCAAACAGTCGTGCTGTCTCTGCGTGACAAGATTTTAAACGGTCATTACGCGCCGGGCGCGCGTCTCAATGAAATCGAACTCTCGACCGCTCTCGCGGTGTCCCGCACCCCGGTGCGCGCCGCGCTGGCGATCCTCGCGGCCGAGGGATTGTTGGATTATGTGCCCAACAGCGGCTACGTCGTCCGCAGTTACACAGCGAACGACATCGAAGGGGTTTACGCCGCCCGTTCCGTGCTTGAGGGGCTCGCCGCCCGCACCGTCGCCGAACGTGGCCTGTCGAGCGGCGCGCGAGGCCTGCTGCACCAGAACCTCACCGAGACGGAAACCATCGCGCAGCGGACCGAGTGGACCGAAGCGACCCATGACACCTGGCGCCGTTTGAACGAACAATTCCATGAAGTGATTTTCGCGGACGCCTGTAACAGTCACCTCTGCGAATTGATCGAAAAATCGCGTTCCATCCCGCTTCTGAAAACGGTTAAGTTTAGGTGGCATGACGCGCAGACGGTGAAAAATTCATTCACCGATCACGCCGAACTTTTTGACGCCATCGCGCGCGGGCAAAGTGCCCGTGCGGAACATCTCGCCCGCGAACATGTCTACCAAGCCGGACGCCGGCTGGTCGCTAACTGGCGCAAAGCCGGTATTGGGGAAAATATCAGCCCACGACAAAACGTTTCCGACGCGGCCTAATTTGCTTCCGCGCCTCGGCCCACCTTCTGGCCGCTGACCCGCTGTCAATATCGAGGGTCGATAGAACCGGGGAGAATCGCCTCAGGCTGATCGTAGCGGCCCCGTGCGCGTAGTGTTGACGCTCTGCGCCTTTACCCTGACCAAAGCCGCCTATGACGCCGAGAGCGGGTGG
>NZLB01000180.1 GCA_002694075.1 Nisaea sp. | reverse complement strand
GCGGCCGCCAACGTCAGGTGCCCGGGGTCGCTAAATCTGGGACCACTGAAGCGAGCGCTGCAGAACTCGGCGCCACCAAGCCGTCCTCCGACGCCGTCGACCGGCAATGATTGATCCAGTCACCCTGGCCGTGCTCAAGGGCCGCCTAGAGCAAATCGCCGATGAAATGGACGCCACCTTGTTCCGGGCGGCGTTCAACCCGATCATCGCCGAGGCCCATGACGCCTCGCACGGGCTTTACGACGCGGTCACCGGCGCGACCCTGATCCAGGGTAAATCGGGCCTGCCGATTTTCGTCGGGGCGATGTCCTCGGCGGTCAAAATGGTGATCGACAAGGCGGCCCGCGACGGCGATTTGGCGCCCGGCGATGTCTACATCTTCAACGATCCTTACGAGGGCGGCACCCATTTGTCGGATTTCAAACTGGTCCGCCCCTATTTCCATGACGGCGAGGTGTTTTGCTATCTCGCCTCGGTCGGTCATTGGCATGACGTAGGCGGCAATGTGCCAGGCAATTACAACCCGGTGGCGACCGAGAGCTTCCAGGAAGGCATGTTGATCCCGCCGGTCAAACTCTGCGCCGGCGGCGCGCTGCGCCAAGACATCGTCGATATCATGGCCGCCAATTCGCGCCTGCCGGCGAGCCTGATCGGCGATTTAAACGGCCAAATCAACGCCCTCGACCTTGGCGCCCGCCGGCTAGAAGCGCTGCTCGGCGAATTCGGCGCCGACACCGTCGCGAGCGCGCTCGGCGAATTCCAAGCCCGCGCCGGCCAGTTGATGCGCGCCCATATCGCCGACCTGCCCGACGGCACCTACAGTGTCGAGGATTTCCTCGACAATGACGGCATCGTTGACAGGCCTTTGAAAATCGCCCTCGACCTGACCGTCGCCGGCGACCGCTTGACCCTCGACTTTTCGCGCACCGCGGCGGCCTGCGCCGGGCCGGTCAATATCTCGCGAGCCACCGCCATCGCCTCGATCTATGTGGCGATCAAACATATCTTCACCGATGTACCGGCCAACGCCGGCGTGCTGGAACCGGTGAGCATCGTGATTCCCGACGACACCTTGTTGGCGGTGCGCGCGCCGAAACCGGTCGGCGGCTACACCGAGACCATTTTGCGGGTGATCGACAATGTCCACCGCGCCTTCGCGCTGGCGGCGCCGGGCCTGTCCAACGCCTGCGCCTATGGCACCATCAACGCCCTGTCGCTGGCCGGCCACCGCACGAACGGCGCGCGCTGGGTAATGTTCAGCTTTTTCGGCGGCGGCCACGGCGGCCATCCCGAGGGCGACGGCCTCAACCACGGCAACGCGCCGATCTCGACCGCCACCATTCCGCCGGCGGAAATCCTCGAAGCGGCCTATCCGGTGTTTTTCCGACAATGGGCGCTGCGGCCGGATTCCGGCGGGCCCGGCCGCCACCGCGGCGGTCTGGGCGCGATCTACGAGATCGAGCTGTTGGAACAAAACGCCGATGTCTTTTTGTTCGGCGAACGCGGCCGCTTCCAGCCGCCCGGCGTGGTCGACGGCGACAGCGGCGCCGGCAACAGATTTTTCTATGAACAGGACGACGGCCTGGCGCGCCCGCCAATGGCCTCCAAAATGGTCGGCATCCAATTGCGCCGGGGCCAGCATTTGCGCCTCGAGACGCCAGGCGGCGGCGGCTATGGCCGGGCGCGCGAGCGGCTGCCAGAGAAAGTCGCTGAGGATGTTCGCCTCGGCTATGTCAGCACCGCCGCGGCGGCCGCCGATTATGGCGTGGTGGTCGACGCTGACGGCACCCTAGATCCGGCGGCGACCGCCGCCCGGCGGGCCGGAGACGGGACATGAGCGCGCCGCGCGTGATCGTCGGCGTCGATGTCGGCGGCACCTTCACCGACGTGTTTTTCCTCGACGAGGCCGCCGGCACCACCGCCATCGCCAAAGTGCCGACCACCAAGCCGGATCAATCGGCCGGCTTCCTCGACGGCATCCGCGCGGAAGTCAGCGATTTCGCGAGCATCGCCACGGTGGTCCATGGCACGACGGTGGCGACCAACGCCTTGCTCGAAAAAAATGGCGCGCGCACCGGCATCATCACCACCGCCGGCTTTCGCGACGTGCTTGAGATGCGCCGCCGCGACCGGCCGCGAACCTGGGGGCTATGGGGGCAGTTCAGCCCGGTGGTGCCGCGCGATCTGCGCCTCGAAGTGGCCGAACGGACCTTGGCCGACGGCACCCGCCACACCGAGATCGACCCGGCCGAAGTCGCCGAGGCGGCGCGCACCCTGCGCGCCCGCGGGGTCGAGGCGGTGGCCATCGTCTTCATCAACGCCTATGCCAACCCGGCCAACGAGCAAGCCGCCCTGGCCGCCGTCAAGGCGGTCTGGCCCAATGAATATGTCGTCACCTCGCATGAGATCCTGCCCGAGATCCGCGAGTTCGAGCGCACCTCGACGACCACGCTGAACGCCTATCTACAGCCGCCCATCGCCACCTATCTGCGACGCTTGGAGGATGCGCTACGGGCCGAGGCCTGCGACGGCGATGTCCTGATCGTGCAATCCAATGGCGGTGTGATGACCTTGGAGACGGCCTGTCAGCGGCCGATCCGCACCGCCCTGTCGGGGCCGGCGGCGGGCGTCATCGCCAGCGCCCATATCGCCGAGAAGGCCGGCTTTCCCAATGTCATCACCTGCGACATGGGCGGCACCAGTTTCGATGTGTCGTTGGTCGTCGACGGCGCCAGCACGCTCACCGCGCAAGCGGCGGTCGACTTCGGCATGGTGGTGCGCACGCCGATGATCGAAATGACCACCATCGGCGCCGGCGGTGGCTCAATCGCTTGGGTCGACCGCGGCGGGTTGCTGCAAATCGGCCCGGAATCGGCCGGGTCGGACCCCGGACCGGCGTGTTATGGCGCCGGCAACGCGCGGCCGACGGTGACCGACGCCAATCTGGTGCTCGGGCGGATCAACCCGGCGCGGCCAATCGGCGGCAAGCTGGCGGCCCTCGACATGGCGGCGGCCCAGGCGGCGATCATGGCCGAGGTCGGCACGCCGCTGGGTCTCGACGTGATGGCGGCGGCCGACGCCATCGTCCGGGTGGCCAACGCCCGCATGGCCGGCGCGATTCGCCTGGTGTCGATTGAACGCGGCCACAACCCGACCGATTTCGTGGCCATGCCGTTTGGCGGCGGCGGCGCCTTGCACGCCGGCGCCTTGATCAAGGATATCGGGCTGAAGGCGGCGGTGGTGCCGATGTATCCGGGGGTGATCTCGGCCCTTGGCTGCACCATCGCCGACATGCGCCATGACTTCATTCAAACCCTGAACGGCATGCTCGACACTATCGACACCGACGCCATCGCCGACAAGGCGGCCGAACTGGCGGCCGCCGGGGATCGTTTGCTGGACGAAGCCCGCGTCGCCTTCGCCGGGCGCGAGACCATCGTCGCTTTCGACATGTCCTACGTCGGCCAAACCCATACCGTCGATGTCACTTTGCCGGCCGGCGCGGCGATTGACCGGGCCACCATCGCCGCCGCCTTCGAGGCGCGTTATCGCGCGGTTTTCGCGAAACCGCTGACCGGCATCGCCATCCGCATCCTCAATTTGCGGGTGTCTGTGATCGGCCGGCGCGATAAGCTCGACCCGCGGTTGCTGGCGCCTGTTGGTGACGGCGACGCGCGCCTGGGCGAACGCGACATTTGGAGCGACGGCGCCTGGCATGGCGCGGTGATCTACGACCGCACCCGCTTGCCGGTCGGCACCGAGATCGCCGGGCCGGCGCTGTTTGAACAAGCCGACACGACGGTGTTTCTCGATCCTGGGCTGCACGCGCGGATCGACGTCTTCGGCAATATGATCATCACGGAATTGGATTAACAGCCATGGCCAGTCTGCCGGACCCCACCACCGCCGCTTTTGTCATCGTCGACATGCAAAACGATTTTATCCATCCCGACGGCGCCTATGGCCGGGCCGGCAAAACCGTGGCGTCGATCGCCGCTCTGCCGGCGCGCCACGCGAAACTGGCGACGGCGATGCGGGCAGCCGGCGGCTGGATCGTGTCGACCCATTTCACCCTGGTGCCGGGCCGCGATGGCGAGCCGTTCATCTCGCCCCATCTCAAACGGATGCGGCCGTTCCTGGGGCGCGACGACTTCGCCCCCGGCGGTTTCGGCCATGACCTGATCGCGGAATTGCAGCCCAGCGATTTACGTGTCGAAAAAGTCGCTTTCTCGGCGTTTTACCAAAGCCGCATGGAATGGATGCTGGCGCGCGCCGGCATTCGCACATTGATCTTCGGCGGCATTGTCACCAATGGCGGCGTCGCCTCGACCGTGCGCGACGCGCATGTGCGCGATTTCCACATCATCGTGCTGGCCGACGGCTGCGCGGCGTTTAGCCAATCGGCCCACGACGCGTCGATCGCCGCGCTTGGAACCATCTCGACGATCGCGACGGTCGACGAGATGGTCGCGGCGCTGGGCGGCTGAGATGACGATCCTCGCGCCACCCGCCGCCGGTTTCGAAGCCAGTGCCGAGATTGTCGTCATCGGCGCCGGCGCCTGTGGCATGGTCGCCGCCTTGGCCGCTGAGGGCGCCGGCGGCGAGGTTGTGTTGCTCGAGCGGGACGCCGTGCCGAGCGGGTCGACGGCGCTCTCCTCCGGCCTCATTCCAGCCTGCGCGACGGCCGCCCAAAAAGCCCGCGGCGTCAGCGACGACGCCGCGACCATGGCCGCCGACATCCTGGCCAAGGCGCATGGCGAAACCGACGCGGCGATGGTCGCCCATCTTTGCCGGCAATCGACGGTGACCATCGATTGGCTCAATGAACACCATGGCCTCGACCTTGATGTGATCGACAGTTTCCTTTACCCCGGACACAGCGCCCATCGCATGCATGGCACGCCGTCGCGGACCGGCGGCGAGTTGATCGGCGCCTTGACGCGGGCGGTGGCGGCGGCGGAGGTGCCGATTGTCACCGACGCCCATGTGACCGCGCTGTTCGCCGAAAGCGACGGGAAAGTCCGCGGCGTGCGCTTCAGCCGCCCCGACGGCGGCCAAGAGGACCTTGGCTGCGGCGCCTTGATCCTGGCCTGCAACGGGTTCGGCGGCAATCCGGCGATGGTCGCCGAACTGATCCCCGAAATGGCCGACGCCGATTATTTCGGCCATCGCGGCAATCAAGGCGACGCGATTGTCTGGGGCCGCGGCCTGGGCGCCGAATTGGCCGATCTCGCCTCTTACCAGGGCCATGGCTCGGTCGCGCAGCCCCATGGCATTCTGATCACCTGGGCGCTGATGATGGAAGGCGCCATTCAGGTCAATCTCGAAGGGCGCCGCTTCAGCAACGAACACGCCGGCTATTCCGAGCAGGCCCGCAAGGTGATCGCCCAGCCCGGCGGCAAGGCGTGGAACCTGTTCGACGCGGCCCGCCATCAGCTAGGCATGGAATTCGAGGACTATCGCCAAGCGTTCGCCGCCGGCGCGATAAAAACCGCCGGCAACGTGGATGAACTGGCGAGGGTGACCGGGCTACCGGCCGGCGCCCTGGCCGAAACCTTGGCCGATGGCGCGGCGGCGGCGGCGGCCGGCGCCACCGATAATTACGGCCGGACGTTCGCCAAACCGCCGCTGTCGCCGCCCTATCACGCGGTCCTGGTGACCGGCGCCCTGTTCCACACCCAGGGCGGCTTATCGGTCGACGGCGACGCCCGCGTGCTGCGCGGCGATGGCCAGCCGCTGCCCAATCTGTTCGCCGGCGGCGGCGCCGCGCGTGGGCTCTCGGGCCCCTCGGATTGGGGCTATTTATCGGGTAACGGCCTGTTGACGGCGGTCACCCTCGGCCATATCGCCGGATTGCGGGCGACCGAATTGACGCGGGCGACGTCATGAACAGCGCGGAAGATATGATTTCCTTGGTGAAACGCTATTTCGCCGCCGTCGATGGCGAGGATCTGGCCGGCGTGCTGGCGACGCTGACCGAGGATTGCCGGTTCACGGTGGAAACCCATGGTGTCGCGCTGACCGGTCACGACGAAATCCGCGGCATGTTCACACGGTTATGGGGAAACCATCACGCGGTCCTGCACGACCGTTTCAGTTTTGTCGCCGACCCGGCCGGCAGCCACATCGCGGCGCAGTTTCGCGTCGTCAACACCCTCGACTCGGGGGCCTTGGTGACCAAGTCGAACTGCAATTTTTTCACCGTCCGGGACGGCCGCTTCAGCCATGTCGCGGTCTATATGGCCGGTGAGAACACGCTTGATAAGGCGGATGATAAGGCGAACTGAACCAGCCTATCGACCGTCCGGCCGGTCGAGCGCGAAACGATCGCGGCT
>NZLB01000179.1 GCA_002694075.1 Nisaea sp. | reverse complement strand
GGTAACCGCGAAGTGGACCTGGGCGAGCGAGGCGGCGGCGACCGGCGTGTTGTCGAATTCGGCGAACACATCGGTTAACGGCCGGCCAAGTTCGGCCTCGAGTGCGCGGCGCGCCTCGGCCGCCGGAAATGGCGCCATGCGATCCTGCAAATAGGCTAAGTCATCGGCGATTTCGGCGCCCAAGAGGTCGCCGCGGGTGGCCAAGGATTGGCCAAGCTTGACGAAGCTCGGTCCCATGCGGGTGAGCGCCGCCGCCCAGCGCTGGCCCGGACGGGCGGCCCGCCAGGGCGCGGCCGCCAGGGCCGTCAACAGGTGCCGCCGGGCGCGGTGTCGCGGGCCGTCGACCAGGCCGATGAGCGCGCCGTGGCGCAGCAACACCCAGGCCAGGGCGAGCAGCCGCCCCATATGTCGCAGAGCCGCGCGCACGGTCGTGCCGCGCTTACACCCGCCAGGCCGAGTGCAAGGCGGCGATGCCGCCGCTTAAATTCCGCACCCGCACCCGGTCGAAGCCGTGGGCCCGCAGGCGGGCCGCCAGAGCTTCCTGGGGCGGAAATCGGCGGATGCTTTCGACCAAATACTGGTAAGCGTCGCGGTCGCCGGCCACGCGCGCGCCAATTTCCGGCAAGACATCGAAGGAAAAACGCTCATAAAGCTGGGCCAAAACCGGATTTTCGACCTGGGAAAACTCCAGGCACAGGAAGCGGCCGCCAATCTTCAACACGCGGAACGCTTCGGCCAAGGCGCGGTCGATGTCGGTTACATTGCGCAAGCCAAAGGCGATGGTGTAGCGGTCCATGGCGCGGGCCGGAAAGGGTAGATTCTCGGCGTCGCCTAGGGTCCAGCCTACCTTGTCGCCGAGCAAGCGGTCGCCGGCGCGGGCTTGGCCGGCGGCGATCATGTCGGCGTTGATGTCGCAGACCGTAACCTGGCCGCCGCCGCGCTCCAGAAAGCGAAAGGCGATATCGCCGGTGCCGCCGGCGACATCCAACAAATGCTGATCCGGCCGCGGGGCCAGCCAATCGAGGGCGGCGTCCTTCCACAGCCGGTGGACCCCGCCGCTCATCAGGTCGTTCATCAGGTCATAGCGGCCGGCGACCGAGGTGAACACCTCGCGCACCAGGCCGGCCTTGTCGGCGCGGGCGACATCGCGGAAACCAAAATGGGTGCGGTCGGCCATGAATTCCTCCCCGCCGCGCCGCTTGGCGCGCCGTTGATCGGTTGACCGCTTTAACTTAGGGCACTATCAGGCGAAGGAAAATATTCATCGCCGCGGCGTGGAGCATCGGCGGCCGGAAGGGAGAAGGGATGCCGGAACTGCCCGAGGTGGAAACCGTGAAACGCGGCCTAGCAACGGCCCTGGAGGGTCGCGTGCTGGCCCGTGTGCTGTGCCGCACGGCCAAGCTGCGCCGGCCGGTGCCACCCGATTTCGCCGCCCGGTTGAGCGGCCGCCGGCTCCTGCGTCTGCGGCGCCGGGCGAAATACATCATCGCTGAATTCGACGACGGCACGGCGATGCTGCTGCATTTGGGCATGTCCGGACGGATGACCATCTCGGCGGCGGCGCCGGCGCAATTCGACAAACACGACCACCTCATCTTCATGGCCGAGGGCGGCCCGGTGGTGTGCTTCAACGACGCCCGCCGTTTCGGGGTCGTCGATTTGTCGACCACGGCGACTATCGACGCCCATCCCTTGCTCGCCGCTCTCGGGCCGGAACCGTTGGGCAATCATTTCAACGGCCCGGTTTTGGCCGCTGGTTTGCGCGGCCGCGGGACGGCCATCAAACCGCTTCTTTTGGACCAGCGTTTGGTCGCCGGCATTGGTAATATTTACGCTTCCGAGGCGCTGTTCCGGGCCGGTATCTCGCCGCGGCGCAAGGGCGGGTCGGTCACCGGTGGGCGCGCCGATCGCCTGGCCGTGGCCATTCGCGAGGTCCTCGAGGCGGCGATTCGCGCCGGTGGCGCCTCGCTCCGCGACCATGTTCAGCCGAATGGCGAACTGGGCTATTTTCAGCATGCCTTCCAGGTCTATGGGCGGACCGGCGAGGCTTGTGTTAACGCGGGCTGTGGCCGGCCGATCCAGCGCTTGGTGCAAACCGGGCGCACGACTTTTTTCTGTTCCAATTGTCAGCGCTAGGCTAGCAATCCACCGAGCGATCCAATCGGCACAATCGAGCGAGTACACGATGCGCGCCAAATGGGCACAGCGGATGATGGCGGCGATGGCGATCGCCGGCACTTTGATGGGCGCCGGTCAGGCCGCCGATTTCGTCGCCGGTTTCGACGATTTGCCGCTGATGACCGCGCTCAGCGAAATTCCCGAGGCCGCCGTGACCTTTGACACCGCCGCCGGGCGGATCGTCATCGCGGTCGCCGAGGGGCGCGCCGACCGGGCCGCGGTCATCGCTTATTACAGCCGTGTCCTGCCGCAATTCGGGTGGCGCCGGACGCTGGCCGAGAGCGGTCGTTTTGACCGCGAGGGGGAACGTTTGGTTCTCGATTTTCCGACCACCGACGGCGGTTTGACGGTGGTCCGCTTCACATTGACGCCGCAGCCCTAAGCGGCGCGACCATCCGAAGTAAGGAGCTAGCGACATGTCTTATGAAAACATTTTGGTCGAAACCCATGGCAAGGTCGGTTTAATTCGCCTCAACCGGCCACAGGCGCTGAACGCTCTGTCCAGCCCGTTGATGGCCGAGTTGGGCGCCGCCCTGGCGGCCTTCGAGGCCGACCCGGCGATTGGCTGCATGGTGTTGACCGGCAGTGAGAAAGCGTTCGCCGCCGGCGCCGATATCAAGGAAATGCAGCCAAAGACCTATGCCGACGTCTATGGCGAGGATTTCATCACCGGGACGTGGGAAAAGGTCGCTGAAACCCGTAAACCGATTATCGCCGCGGTGGCTGGTTTCGCCCTCGGCGGGGGCTGCGAAGTGGCGATGATGTGCGATTTCATCTTGGCCGCCGACAACGCCAAGTTCGGGCAGCCGGAAATCAAGCTGGGGGTTATCCCCGGTGCCGGCGGGACCCAGCGACTGACCCGTTTCGTCGGCAAGTCGAAGGCCATGGAAATGTGCCTGACCGGCCGCATGATGGACGCCGCCGAGGCGGAGCGCGCCGGCCTGGTGAGCCGCGTCCTCCCGCTCGCCGAGCTGGAGGCCGAAGCGCTCAAAACCGCCGCCGTGATCGCCGACATGTCGCTGCCCTCGGTGATGCTGACCAAGGACGCGGTCAATCGGGCCTATGAGACCACTTTGGCCGAGGGTGTGCATTTCGAACGGCGCCTATTCCATTCCAGTTTCGCCTTCGAGGATAAAATGGAGGGCATGGCGGCCTTCGTGGAAAAACGCGCGCCCGATTTCAAGAACCGCTAAGACCGCCGCGTCGGCGGTTGACGAGGGCGCGGGGCGGCGATATAAACCGCCCTCTTCCGAACATCACGTGTCGAGACCGGTCATGGCTAACCATCAATCCGCTAAAAAGCGCATCCGACGCAACCACACGCGCCAAGTGATCAACCACGCGCGTAAATCGCGGGTGCGGACCTTTATCAAAAAGGTCGAGGCGGCGATCACCAGCGGCGACCAAGCCGTGGCCCGTGAGGCCCTGCGGGCGGCGCAGCCGGAAATGCAGCGCGGGGTTACCAACGGCGTGTTTCATCGCAACACCATTTCGCGCAAGATCTCGCGTCTGAACGCTCAGATCAAAGCGATGGCCTAAGCGCCCTTCGACCACCGTTAAATCAAACCGCCGGAGATGAACACCGGCGGTTTTTTTATTCGCGGGTTCGGCGCGGGGCAACAGGCGGTATTTTCCGCCCGCCCCTTAACCGACTGAAATTTATGCTTCAATTTTATTAAAGGGCGGTGTTGTGAAAGGTGTGTGACGCGCGCCATGAAAGAATTAGGGCAAGGCTTTGATTCTGGGCAGCTTCCGATCTGTCAATAAAAAGATTCGCGCGAATCGCAAAAAAAGACGCTGCGCGGCGGTTGCGCCGCCGGCGAAAGCTGGGTTACCTTTCCGCCAGAAACAGCAGTGCAGGGTAGAGGAGAGACTTTTC
>NZLB01000178.1 GCA_002694075.1 Nisaea sp. | reverse complement strand
TCGAAACCACTATCGTAATCTTTCAGATCGCCAGCGACGGACCGAGCGCCACGTTTTTGGTCGAGGCGCTGATGAAGAGGGGCGTGCGCGTGGGGGTGTTTGGAGAACGCACCGTGCGCGTGGTTAGCCATCTCGGCGTCGATCGTGAGGCGGGCGACATGCTTTGCCGCTGCCTTGAAGACGCGTTGGCTGGATACGTCGCTTAGAACGCCGTGTCCGCTCCCTGTCATCTTGAGCCGATTCGTCGGTCGAGACAGGGCGGTCGCCCGCCGCGCCCCGCCGCGCGTTCACGTCGGCCGCGCCAAGGGGTTGATATGGCGCCCGCTTTCCCGCCGCGTTCGCGAACCGCAATGGGTTCTTGCGGCGACCGCGCGCCTCCCCCATAGTTCGCTTTTAATGGAAACCTCACCGACCTCAGACGCTGGCGCCGGCGCGCCCTTCGCGCACCGCCACCTGCTTGGCACCGAAACGCTGTCGCGCGGCGATATCGAGCAAATTCTCGATCTAGCCGACGGCTATGTCGATCAAAACCGCCAGACCGATAAAAAAAACGGGCTGCTGCGCGGGCGCACCTTGATTAATCTGTTTTTCGAGAACTCGACCCGCACGCGCACCTCGTTTGAGTTGGCCGGCAAGCGTCTCGGCGGCGATGTGATCAATATGTCGGTGTCGACCAGTTCGATCAAAAAAGGCGAAACCCTGATCGACACGGCGGTGACCTTGAACGCCATGCATCCCGATGTGCTGGTCGTGCGCCATGGCGATTCCGGGGCCGTCCAATTGCTCGCCGAAAAGGTCAATTGCGCGGTCATCAACGCCGGCGACGGCAGCCATGAGCATCCCACTCAGGCTTTGCTCGACGCGCTCACCATCCGCCGCCGCAAGGGCCGGATCGAGGGGCTGAACGTGGCCATTTGCGGCGATGTCAGCCATAGCCGGGTGGCCCGCTCCAATATCCATCTGCTCAACACCATGGGCGCGCGGGTGCGGGTGGTGGCGCCGCCGACCCTGCTGCCAGCCCATATCGACCGGCTCGGCGTTGATGTTCATCACAATCTGGCCGAGGGCTTGGTCGACTGTGACATCGTTATGATGCTGCGCCTGCAGACCGAACGCATGGCCGGCAGTTTCGTGCCCTCGATGCGCGAATATTTTTATTTTCACGGCCTTGATTACGACAAGCTGCGGGCGGCCAAACCGGACGCTCTGATCATGCACCCGGGGCCGATGAACCGCGGTGTTGAGATCGACAGCGAAGTGGCCGACGATATCGATCGGTCGGCCATTCACGAGCAGGTGGAAATGGGCGTGGCGGTGCGTATGGCCTGTCTGGAATTGCTGGCCCGGGACCAAAACGCGCCCTGGACGCGTAATCAATCATGACCGCCGCCAACGCCGCGCCGCGCCGGGTGTTTCGCAACGCCCGGCTGATCGATCCGGCCTCCGGGCTCGACGACAAGGGGGCGGTTTTGGTCAATCCTGATGGCACCATCGCCGACTTAGGCGGCCATGTGGTGGTCGACAGTATCCAGGAGGACATCCAGACCATCGATTGCGGTGGCCACGCCCTGGTGCCGGGGCTGGTCGATATGCGCGTCTATTCGCGCGAACCTGGCGACGAATACATGGAGACGCTGAAAACCCTGAGCCGCGCGGCCGTCGCCGGCGGCGTCACTACCTTGGCTTGCCTGCCGAATACCGATCCGGTGATCGATGACGTCTCGCTGCTGCAGTTTATTCAACGCCGCGCCGCCACCGTAGGACTGGTCAACATCCACGCCTACGCCGCCGCCACCAAGGCATTGGCCGGCAAGGAATTGACCGAGTACGGCCTGCTCGCCGAAAATGGCGCGGTCGGCTTCACCGACGGCGGCCGGGTGATCGCCGATGCCTTGGTCCTGCGCCGCGCCCTCGCCTACGCGTCCATCTTTGGTCGGCCAATCGTCCAGCATCCCGAGGAGCCGAGCCTGGCCCGCGACGGGGTCATGAACGAGGGGGAAACCGCGACGCGCCTTGGTCTCGCCGGGATTCCCGCGAAGGCCGAGGTGATGATCATCGAGCGCGATCTGCATTTGGTGGAACTGACCGGCGGTCGCTATCACGTGGCCAATCTGTCGACCGCCGAGGGCATCGACGCGATCCGCCGGGCCAAGGCCCGTGGCCTGCCGGTCACATGCGATACCGCGCCGCATTACTTCGCTCTCAACGACAGCGCGGTGACCGACTATCGAACCTTCGCCAAGGTTTCGCCGCCGCTGCGCGGCGAGGCGGATCGCTTGGCGGTGATCGCCGGGCTCGCCGATGGGACCATCGACGCCATCGCCAGCGACCACGCCCCCCGCGCGCAAGATTCCAAACGCCTGCCTTTCGCCCAGGCCGAAGCCGGTGTCATCGGCTTGGAAACCTTGCTGCCCCTGACTCTCGAATTGGTCCACGCCGGCCATTTGACGCTTGACCGCGCGGTCGCCGCGCTGACCTGGTGTCCGGCCGACATTCTGGCCCTGCCGGCCGGCCGTCTGGCGGTTGGCGCGGTCGCCGATTTCACCCTTATCAACCTGACCATCGCCGGCCGCGTCGATGTTTCGCGATTTCGCAGCAAGTCGAAAAACAGCCCGTTTCAGGGCCGACCAGTCGAGGGGCGGGTGACGCGCACCGTCCGCGCCGGTGAAACCGTGTTCGACGTCGACGCCGCGGAGGCGGGCTAGGGCCATGCCTGATCCGTTGGGTGATCTCGCCTTCACCTGGCCATTTTACGCCGCCGCCGCGCTTGGCTATTTGCTTGGTTCGGTGCCCAGCGGGCTGCTGCTCACCCGGGTCGCCGGTCTTGGTGATATCCGCACCATCGGCAGCGGCAATATCGGCGCCACCAACGTATTGCGCACCGGCAATAAATGGCTGGCGCTAGCGACCTTGCTGTTCGACGCGGGCAAAGGGGTGGCGGCGGTTTTGCTGGCTGGTCTCTATGGCGAGGACATGGCGATCATGGCCGCCTACGGCGCGGTGCTTGGCCATTGTTTTCCGGTGTGGCTGCGGTTCAAAGGCGGCAAGGCGGTGGCTACCGGTTTCGGTGTCGTGCTCGCCTTCGATCCGCTGCTGGGCGGTCTATGCGGTCTGGTCTGGCTGGTCGTGGCGGTGTTATTTCGGTATTCGTCGCTGGCCGCCCTCGTCGCCCTCGCCGCCGCGCCGGTCTTCACCTATTTTTTCCACACGCCCCATCTGGCGACCGCCATCGGCCTGATTAGCGGCTTGCTGCTGATCCGTCACCACGCCAATATCAAGCGCCTGCTGACCGGCCAGGAAAGCAAAATCAACCTCTCTAAATCGCGCGACGGAGGGCGCTAAGCGATGGACCAAAAAACGCCCGCGCCGCTGCGGCCGGCGGCGACCATCCTGCTATTACGGGACGGCGCCGCGGGTTTGGAAGTTTTCATGGTGGTGCGCCACCATCAGATCGATTTCGCCTCGGGCGCCTTGGTATTTCCGGGCGGCACCAGCGATCCCGGTGACCAAGCGCCGGGCCTACGGGCGCGGGCCGATGGCGCCGACGGCCTTGGCGACGGCGACCTGGCCTTGCGGGTGACGGCGATCCGCGAAGCCTTCGAAGAATGCGGCGCCCTTTTCGCCCGACCGGCCGGTGGCCCCGCCCTGGTCGACGGCGGCCGGGCCGCCGAACTCGGCGCGCGCTACCGCCAACCGCTCGAATCCGGCGAAATCGACATGCTGGCATTTTGCGAAGCGGAAAATCTGCGCCTGGCCGTCGATCAACTCAGCCCCTTCGCCCATTGGCTGACCCCGGTCAATATGCCGAAACGTTTCGACACCCATTTTTACCTGGCGCCGGCGCCGGACGATGCCGGGCTTAGTCATGACGGGCGCGAATCTGTCGATTCGGTGTGGATCACCCCGGACCAAGCCCTCGCCGACGCCGCCGCCAAGCGGCGCACGGTGATTTTTCCAACCCGCCTGAATTTGGAAAAACTGGCGCAGAACAAGAGCGTGGAAAGTGCCCTGGCGGCGGCGCGGGCGAGCCCGGTGGTGCCGGTCCTGCCGCGGGTGGAACGGCATGACGGCGGCCGCACCCTGCATATCCCGCTTGAGGCCGGCTATGGCGCAGCCAGCTTTTTTGTCCGCGAATAGACCCCGCCGGCGGCGATAAAGCGCCCCGTTCCGTTCATATGGGTGGCGATACTCGGAGACACAGGGAAAGGTGGCGCCCATGGGTCCCGCCGGAACGCCACTTGATCACGCTGAAATCATCGCGCGTTTGCGTCTGATTCGGTCGGAGAACGTCGGCCCGGTCACTTTTGGTCATTTACTGCGCCGCTATGGGGACGCCAGCCGCGCGCTGGCCGCCCTGCCCGAATTGGCGGCGCAGGGCGGGTTGGGCCGGCGAATCCGCATTTACGGACGGGCCGAGGCCGAGGCGGAACTCGAAGCAAACCACGCCATCGGCGCGCGTGTGATCGTGCGCGGCATGGCCGAATACCCAACGTTGTTGGAGCAATGCGAAGACGCGCCAGCGGTCTTTTCGCTACGCGGTCATGGCCATTTGTTGGCGCGGCCGGCGGTCGCCATGGTCGGCGCCCGCAACGCCTCGGCGAACGCTCGCCGGCTGGCCCACGCCCTGGCCGAAACCGTCGCGGCGAAGAATTACGCGGTGGTTTCCGGCATGGGCCGCGGCATTGACACCGCCGCCCATCAGGGCGCGCTTTCCGGCGGCACGGTGGCGGTGTTGGGCGGCGGCATTGATGTGATTTACCCACGGGAGAACGCCGACTTCTATGACCGCTTGGTCGAGGGCGGCGCACTGGTCGCCGAATCCCCGATCGGCACCCAACCGCAGGCGCGTAATTTTCCGGCCCGCAACCGCATCATCGCGGGGTTATCGCTGGCGGTTGTGGTGGTCGAGGCGGCCGAACGGTCGGGCTCGTTGATCACCGCCCGCCTGGCCGGCGAGCTTGGCCGCGAGGTCATGGCGGTGCCGGGCTCCCCCCTCGATCCGCGCTGTCGCGGCAGCAATCAATTACTACGCGACGGCGCCCATTTGATCGAAACCGGCGATGATATCGTGGCCGTTGTCGCCGGGCTTGGCGGCCGCCATGTCAGGGCCCCGCTCGGCGCGCCTTTCGACGGCTTTGAACCACGGCCGCCCAGCCCCGAAACTCTGGCGGCGGCGCGGCGCGAGGTGATCGAATTTCTCGACGCAACACCAACGGCGGTTGACGAAATCATCCGGCGATGCCAATTCTCGGCGCCAGTAGTGTTGACGGTTTTGCTCGAGGCTGAGTTGGCGGGCACCGTCGAACGCCACCCGGGCAACATGGTTGCCCGCCGATTCACGCCGCGGTCCGGCACCTAGGGTGGCGCGCCAACCAGCGCCGCTCGCGGGGTCGGACGAGTCGCAACAAAGGGCCGTAAATGAAAGTCGTCGTTGTCGAATCGCCGGCCAAAGCCAAGACCATCAACAAATATCTTGGCAGCGATTACCATGTGATCGCCAGCTATGGGCATATTCGCGACCTGCCGCGCAAGGACGGGTCGGTGCGTCCAGACGAAGATTTCGCGATGAGCTGGGAAACCGATCCGCGCGCCGAAAAGCAAATCAAAGCCATCGCCCAGGCGGTGCGTGGCGCTGATCATCTCTATCTTGCCACCGACCCCGATCGCGAGGGTGAGGCGATTTCCTGGCACATCCGTAATGTGCTGAAGGAACGCAAGATGCTGGAGGGCTTGCCGGTCCAGCGCATCGTCTTCAACGAAATCACCAAATCGGCGGTGCTCGACGCGCTGGCCAATCCGCGCGACCTCAATGACGAGTTGGTGGAGGCCTATCTGGCCCGCCGCGCCCTCGATTACCTGGTCGGCTTCACCCTGTCGCCGGTGCTGTGGCGCAAACTGCCGGGCTCGCGCTCGGCCGGCCGCGTGCAGTCGGTGGCCCTTCGCTTGATCGCCGAACGCGAAGCCGAGATCGAAGCCTTCAAGGCCGAGGAGTATTGGAGCGTCGACGTCAACCTGCGGACCCGCGAGCGCAAAAGCTTAAGCGCCCGCCTGGTGCAATTGGACGGGGTCAAGCTGGGCAAGATGGATTTGCCCAACCAAGCGGCCGCCGACGCCGCCGTGGCGGCGCTGCAGGACACCACCTATCAGGTGCTGGGAGTCGAGAAAAAGCGTGTTCGGCGCAATCCCGCGCCGCCCTTTACGACGTCCACCCTGCAACAGGAGGCCTCGCGCAAATTACGCTTCGGCGCCACCCGAACCATGCGCATCGCCCAACGCCTTTACGAAGGCATTGACATCGGCGGCGAGACGGTTGGCCTGATCACCTACATGCGGACCGATGGCGTTCAAATGGGGCAAGAGGCGATCGGCGCCATTCGCGGGGTCATCGCCGGTCAGGCCGGTGACCGCTATCTGCCTCCCAAACCCCGGGTATACCGGACCAAGGCCAAAAACGCCCAGGAAGCGCATGAGGCCATCCGACCGACCGATCCGGCGCGCCTGCCGCGGGATTTGGCGGCCCGGCTGAGCGACGAAGACCTTAAGCTCTACGAGTTGATCTGGAAGCGAGCGGTGGCCAGCCAAATGGCCAGCGCCGAATTGGACCAGACCGCCGTCACCATTGAGACCGCGCATCGCCGCGCGCAGGTGCGGGCGACCGGATCGGTGGTTGTGTTCGATGGCTTTCTGAAGCTTTATGTCGAAGACCGCGACGAACGGGCGAGCGATGACGGCGATGACAACAGCCGCCTGCTCCCCCCGTTGGCCGAGGGCGATGCGCTGGCCTTGCAGGAAATCAACCCCGAACAGCATTTCACCCAGCCGCCGCCCCGCTATAGCGAGGCCAGCCTGGTCCGCAAGATGGAGGAACTTGGCATCGGTCGACCGTCGACCTACGCCAGCATTATCCAGGTTCTGCAGGACCGCGATTATGTGACTCTGGACAATCGGCGTTTCGTGCCTGGCGACCGT
>NZLB01000177.1 GCA_002694075.1 Nisaea sp. | reverse complement strand
TGATGACCACCGAACAAGGCAAGCCGCTGCGCGCGGCCCGCACCGAGGTGCAATATGGCGCCGACTTCCTGTTGTGGTTCGCCGAGGAGGCCAAGCGCATCTATGGTGAGACGATCCCCGCCCCGCGCGGCGATCAACGTTTTATCGCGCTGCGCCAGCCGATTGGCGTGGTGGCCGCTATCACGCCCCGGAACTATCCGATCTCGATGATCACGCGCAAGGTTGGCCCGGCGCTGGCCGCCGGCTGCACGGTGGTGCTGAAACCGGCCGAGGCGACACCGCTTTGCGCGATCGCGATTTTTAAAATCCTGGAGGAGGCGGGCGTGCCGGCCGGCGTCGCCAACCTGGTCACCGGCGCCGACCCGCGGCCCATTGGCGAGGCCTTCACGACCAATCCCAAGGTTCGCAAACTGACCTTCACCGGCTCGACGGCGGTTGGCAAAATGCTGGCCGGCAAGGCGGCCGCCAATATGAAGCGGGTGTCCTGCGAACTTGGCGGGCATGCCCCGTTTTTGGTGTTCGCCGACGCCGATCCGGTGCATGCCGCGAAGGGCGCGCAATTGGTTAAATTTCTGAACACCGGGCAAGCCTGTATCAGCCCTAACCGCATGTATGTGCATCGCTCGATCCATGACGCCTTTGTTGAGACCCTGGCCGGGCGGGCGAGCAAAATGGTCGCCGGCGACGGTCTGACCGAGGGGGTGACCATCGGTCCGCTGGTCAACGAGGCGGCGGTGAGCAAGGTCGCCAGTCAGGTCGATGACGCCCGCGCCAAGGGCGCCGAGGTGGTCTGCGGCGGTGGACGGTTGACCGACAACGGCCTCGACAAGGGCTTTTTCTACGCCCCCACCGTCCTCTCCGGGATCACGCCGGAGATGACCATCTACCGCGAGGAAACCTTTGGCCCGGTCGCCGCCATCATCCCCTTCGATGACGATCAAGAGGCTTTGGCGATGGCCAATGACACCCATTACGGCCTGGCCGCCTATGTCTATACCCGCGATATTTCGCGGGCCATGCGCATGTTCGAGGGGCTCGATTTCGGCATTGTCGGGATCAACGACATTAACCCCAGCGCGGCCGCCGCGCCGTTCGGCGGCATTAAGGACAGCGGCCTCGGCCGTGAGGGCGCGCGCGAAGGGATCGCCGAATATCTGGAAACCAAGCTTGGCGGCTTTTCGATTTAAGCGCGGCGCTTTGCCGCCGGGCCTTCCCATGGCCCGGGCCGCATGGTTCAATTCAATGCGTTTGGGATATTTGAGGGAGGCCGGCCATGCAATTCGCGATGACCGAGGAACAGCACTCGATCCGGGAAAGTGTCGACCGCGTATGCGCCGAATTTGACGACGATTATTGGTATGAGCGCGATCGTACCGCGACCTATCCAGAAGAGTTCCACGGCGCCATGGCCGCCGGCGGTTGGCTGGGCATCGCCATGCCCGAGGAATATGGCGGCGCCGCCCTTGGCGTCACCGAGGCGATGGTGATGATGCACGCCGTGGCGCGGTCCTCCGGCGGGATGAGCGCGGCCTCCGCGATCCACATCAATATCTTCGGCCCGCACCCGATCGTCGTCTTCGGCAACGAGGAGCAGCGCCAGCGCTGGCTGCCCGATTTGGTTCAAGGCAAGGTCAAAACCTGTTTTGGCGTGACCGAACCCGATGCCGGCCTGAACACCAGCCAAATCAAAACCAAGGCCGAAAAGAACGGCAATGGCTATGTGGTGAATGGCAAAAAACTTTGGACCACCACCGCCCAAGAGGCCGACAAAGTCATGCTGCTGGCCCGCACCACCCCACGCGAAGCGGTCAAAAAGCCGACCGATGGGTTGACCCTGTTTTACACCGACCTCGACCGCAAGTACTGCGACGTCCGCGAGATCCCCAAAATGGGGCGCGCCGCGGTCGACAGCAACGAGGTGTTTTTCGACGGCTTGCCGGTGCCGTTGGAGGATCGGGTCGGCGAGGAAGGTGAGGGCTTCAAATACATCCTGCATAGCCTCAACCCCGAACGGATCCTAATTGGCGCCGAGGCAGTCGGTCTTGGCCAGAACGCTTTGGCGCGGGCCGTTGAATACGCCAAAACCCGCGTCGTCTTCGACCGCCCGATCGGCCAGAATCAGTCGATCCAGCACCCCCTGGCGGAAAACTGGATGGAGCTGGAGGCGGCCTATCTGATGGCCAGCAAGGCGGCCTGGCTTTATGACCATGGCGAGGCTTGCGGGGCCGAATCCAACGCCGCCAAATACATGGGCGGCGAGGCCGGCTTTAAAGCGTGCACCCAGGCGGTGATGACCCACGGCGGCATGGGCTATGCCAAGGAATATCATGTCGAACGTTTAATGCGCGAAGTCATGATCGCGCGCATCGCGCCGGTCAGCCCACAAATGATCTTGAACCATATCGCCGAGAAAACCCTCGGCTTGCCGCGCTCCTACTAAGCGAGCGCTCGACCAGGGAGAGAAGCATGCAGGTATTGGGCTTGGGGCTGGTGTGGGACGAACTGACCGTCGGTCAACAATTCCGCACCATTGGCCGGACCATTTTGGACAGCGACATCACCGCTTTCTGCAACGCCACCGGCATGACCGAAGTATTGTTCACCAATGCCGAATACATCACCAAATACACCAATTTCGAGGGCCGCTTGGTGCCTGGCTCCCTGGTCTTCTGCATGGCCGAGGGATTGTTGATGCAGTCGACGATGCAATATACCGGTTTGGCCTTTCTCAACGCTGAAATGGACGTCAAAGGCCCGACCGTCGCCGGCGACACCATCCATGTCGAATTGGAGGTGGCCGAGATCAAACCGACCTCCAAGGGACGCGGCTTGGTGCGCACCTCCAATGTCGTCAAAAATCAGCGCGGCGAGGTGATCATGACCTATAACCCGTTGCGCATGATGGCCGGCCGCGCCATGCGTGACGCTAAAGCCGCCGACGCGGTGTGAGGAACGATCATGACCATGACACCGGGGTTCCTGCCCGCTGTTTCGGCGGTGCAGGTTGATAATTCGCGGGTGCGCGTCACCGAATGGCGAATCCCGCCAGGCGGCGCCACCGGGCACCATCGCCATGAGATGGATTATGTCATCACGCCGGTGATTGGTGGGGCTTTGACCATTGTCGACGCGGCCGGCAGCCAGGCCGCCGAAATGATCGCCGGCGTTTCCTATTTTCGCGAAGCCGGGGTCGAGCACGATGTCCAAAACCACGGTGCCACCGAGATCGTTTTCATCGAAACCGAGTTGAAGGCCTAGGGCGCCCGTTCGGCCAGGTTATCGGTGGCCGCGGTGGCGGCGTCGGCGCTCTGAGGGGCGAATTCCGGCACCGCTTGTCCCAGAAGGGCCAGGGTGCGGGCGGTCTCACGGGCCTCGGCGGCGGCCCCAAGGCCGTCGCATTGCCTGCCCAGCATGGCCAGATCGGCCGCCCGTGGCGTCGCCAGGTGGATCGCCGACAGGCGCGTCCGATGAACCTGTTCGCCGGCGTGGAACAATTCCTCATGAAGTTTTTCGCCGGCGCGTAGGCCGGTGAAAACGATTTTCACATCCCGCCCCGGGCGCGCGCCGGACAGCCGGATCATCTGTTCGGCGAGGTCGAGGATCCTCACCGGCTGGCCCATGTCCAAGACACAAATGGCGCCGCTATCGATTCGCGAATCGTCGAGGACGGCGGCCTGAAGGACCAATTCAACCGCTTCGCCAACGGTCATGAAATAGCGCGTCATCGCTGGGTCGGTGACGGTCAGCGGTCCACCCCGCGCCAATTGCCGCTGAAACAGCGGGATCACCGAACCGGTCGAGCCTAACACATTGCCAAAGCGCACGATGGTGAACCTGGGGCCCGTGCCGGCCGTGTCGGTGGCGCTGGCCTGGCAATAGGCTTCGGCCAGACGCTTGGTGGCCCCCATCACATTGGTTGGATTAACCGCTTTGTCGGTGGAGATTAGGACCATCCCGGCAACCCCGGCGGCGCGTGCCGCGTCGGCCAGATTGCGGGTGCCGATGACATTGGTCAGGACCGCTTCATCGACATTGGCCTCCATCAACGGCACATGTTTCAAGGCGGCGGCGTGAAAAATCAGATCGGCGCCACTGTCGGCGACCGCCGTCATGACCCGTGTGCGGTCGCGGATATCGCCGATGATAGCGGTGCGCGGTAGGTCCGGGAATGCCTCGCCGACTTCTAAATCGATCTCGTAAAGCGCGTATTCCGAAACATCAAATAGGGACAAATGGGCCGGGCCAAGACGGGCAATTTGACGAACCAATTCGCCGCCGATAGAGCCGCCGGC
>NZLB01000176.1 GCA_002694075.1 Nisaea sp. | reverse complement strand
TAACCGCCTGAATAAAAACAACGCCGGCGCGCCCCCGAACGCCGGGCTTTGGAAAGGTCTTGGCCCATGAGCCCGAAACGAGACAGCGAGGCGCGCCCACGCCGCACAATCTGGGGCCGCCTGCGGGGGTATTTTTTCGCCGGCGTTCTGATCACCGGACCGATCAGCATCACTCTTTACCTGGTCTGGCTGTTCATCAGCTATGTCGACAACGTGGTCAATCCGTGGATACCGGCCGCCTACAACCCGTCGACCTATGTCCCGTTCTCGATCCCCGGCGTCGGACTGGTCGCCGGTCTGTTCTTGCTGACCTTCATTGGTTGGATTACCGCCGGCCTTCTGGGAAGTTGGCTAATCCGCTTCAGCGAGGGTCTGCTCGCCCGGATGCCGGTGGTGCGCAACATCTACAGCACCGTCAAACAATTGATGGAAACCATGCTGTCGCAAAAGTCGAACGCGTTTCGGCAATGCGCCCTGGTCGAATGGCCCCGCGCCGGCATGTGGACGGTCGGTTTCGTGACCGGCGACACAACCGGCGAACTGAGCGATAAACTCGGCGGCGCACAGCTCAGCATTTATGTGCCGACCACGCCCAACCCGACCTCGGGTTATCTGATCTTTTTGCCGCCCGAACAGGTCAAAATCCTCGACATGAGCGTCGAAGAGGGCCTGAAATACGTTATTTCGACCGGCATCGTACAGCCCGAAAACGGCCAGCGCTAAACTCCGGTGAGCTTAGTCCTTGACCACGTTGAATGGGTTGAAGGCTTGTTTGCCGGCCATGATTTCGATCATGTTGATATTGATGTTTGGCGGCCGGCTGGCAGCCCAATAGACGGCGTCGGCGACATCCTCGGCGCGGATCGGGTCGACGCCGCTATAAACCGCATCGGCTTTTTCCTGGTCGCCCTTGAAGCGCACCGCCGAAAACTCGGTATTGGCCAAACCCGGCGCGACATCGGTCACATGAATGTTCTTACCCACCAGATCGGCGCGCAGGTTGAGCGAGAATTGCCGCACAAAGGCTTTGGTGGCGCCATAGACATTGCCGCCCGGATAAGGATAGGCGCCGGCGACCGAGCCTAAGTTGACAATGTGACCATAGCCATTCTCGACCATTTGCGGCAAACAGGCGCGCGTGCAATACATCAAACCCTTGATATTGGTGTCCACCATCGTGTCCCAGTCATCGAGGTCGACGCCATCGGCCGGCTCCAAACCGACCGCCAGACCGGCGTTGTTGATGAGCACGTCGATGGGCGAGAACGCCGCCGGCAATTCACCGAAAGCCGCTTCGACGGCGGCCCGGTCGCGCACATCGAGCACCACCACATGGGCCGGATTGGGCAGCGAGGCCTGCAAGCTTTGCAAACGATCGGCGCGCCGCCCGGCAATCACCACGTTCCAGCCCTCGGCCGAAAAACGTTCGGCGGTGGCTTTACCAAATCCCGATGTCGCGCCGGTGATGAATGCCGTTTTGGCCATAATCGCTCTCCTGCAGTCCCTTAAATATCGCCGGAATCGCCCTTTTCAGAGGCTTTCGCAGCGTTCCACAATACCTCCATGTCTTCTAGCGAAGCCGCCGCCATTTGGCGACCCTTTTCCCGAAACCCGTCCTCGACCGCGCGGAAACGGCGCTCAAACTTGGCGTTGCCGGCACGCAACGCGGCTTCCGGGTCAATCTCCAGATGCCGGGCCAGATTGACCACCGCGAACAGCAAATCGCCAACCTCTTCGGTCAGGCGGGCCTGGTCGCCGGCGTTGTCGATCTCGGCGGTCAATTCGGCCCATTCCTCTTCAACTTTCGCCGCCACCGGCGCCAGTTCCGGCCAGTCGAAGCCGACGCGGGCGGCCCGCCGCTGAAGTTTGTAGGCGCGCAGCAGCGCCGGGAAGGGGAGCGGCACGCCATCCAAAACGCTTTCCGGGCGGCCCTTGGCGGCGGCGTTGGCGGCACGCTCGGCGGCCTTCAAACTTTCCCAACTGGCGCTTTGGGTGGCGGCGCTAATTTTGCCCTGGTCGCCAAAGACATGGGGGTGGCGGCGCACCAATTTGTCTGAGATGGCCGCGGCCACGGCGGTGAAATCGAAATGCCCGGCTTCTTCGGCGATACGCGCGTGAAACACCACCTGCAGCAGGAGGTCGCCTAATTCGTCGCGCAGATCTGCGATATCGCCGCGGGCGATGGCGTCGGCGACCTCATAGGCTTCCTCGATGGTATATGGCGCGATAGAAGCGAAATCTTGCTGCACGTCCCACGGACAGCCGGTGTCCGGATCCCGCAATTGGGCCATCAGTGTCAACAAGTTGAGCAACGCCGCCGCCGGCGCGTTCTGTGCCCGATCGGCCATGCCGCCCCCTCTCTTTGGATGGCCGGCTTGTAACAGCCAACGGTGACGCCGGCAACCCGGGCCTAGTCTTTGGATTTGCCGAAGATCTGCGTGAGGATGACCAAAGTTGAGGAAATCACGATCATGATCGTCGAAATCGCCGCGATGGTCGGGTCGATCTGGTCGCGCAACGCGTTGAACATGTTGCGGGTCAGGGTCGAGTTATCACCACCGGACACGAACATGGCGACGATCACCTCATCGAAAGAGGTCAAAAACGCCAGCAGCGCCGATGTGATGATGGAAAACCGAATTTGCGGCAAGGTGACGGTCAAAAACGCTGTCAATCGTGAAGCGCCAAGGCCGCGCGCCGCCAGTTCCTGGTTCAAGTCATAGCTTTTCAAGGCCGCGCTGACGATCACCAGGATCAAGGGCAGCGCCAAAATGGTATGCGCCAGGACCAGCCCTAGAAGGCTGTTGACCAAACCGATTTGCACATAAATGTAGAAGGCGCCGATGGCGATCAAGATCACCGGTACGATGATCGGCGTGACCAAGAGGATGAACATAAAGCGGGCCAGCGGATGACGTGACACGAACAGTCCATAGGCCGCCGCCACCCCGATCGGCGTGGCCAGCAGCATGGTCAACACCCCGGCCAGCAGCGAGGTGCGGGTGGCGGCCATCCATTCCACCGATTGAAAATAATGCGCGTACCAGCGCAGCGACCACTCGCGCGGCGGAAACTCCAGGTATTGCGACTGCGAGAACGACATCGGAATGACGATGATCGAGGGGGCCACCAACCACACCATGATCAAGGCGCTGAGGATATACAGCCACAGGCGCTGACCATGGGTGATTTGCGTCTCCGACGCGGGGGAATGCCACCAACGCATCATCCGTGCCCTCCGCCCAGAATATTGTCCAAGCGCAGGGCGCGCGAGGCGGCGAATAAAATCCCCAGGGTCAGTATCAGCAAAACCACGCCCAGGGCGCTGGCCGCGCCCCAATTGAAGAACAACTCGATATTGGTGGTGATTTGCATCGCCACCATGATCACCCGACCACCGCCAAGCACCGCCGGGGTGACGAAAAAGCCCAAACAAAGCACAAAAACGATCAGCGCCCCGGCGAACAAGCCCGGCAGGGAGAGGGGAAAGAACACATGCCAAAAGGTCTGCACCGGACCGGCGCCGAGATTGGACGAGGCTTTCATGTAATCCTCGGAAATGGCTTTCATCGAGCCGTACAGCGGTAAGACCAAAAACGGCAACATGATATGAACCATGCCGATCAAGGTGCCGTTCAGGTTATGGACCAGTTTCACCGGCTCATCCCAAAGGCCGATGTCCATCGCCCAGCGGTTCAGCAAGCCCTTGCGTTGTAGCAGGACCAGCCAGGCGTAGGTGCGCACCAACAGCGAGGTCCAAAACGGCAACAACACCGTTAGCAAGCAGATATTGGCCATGCGCGACGGTAATTGCGCCAGGAAATAGGCGAGGGGATAGCCAATCAAAATACAGATCAACGTGGTCAGCACACTGACCTTGAACGTGGTCCAGAAAATCCGGCCATAGGCTTTGCTCTCGATCATCCGGTTGTAATTTTCGAGTGAGAACTGGCCGTCGTCGCCGAGAAACGACAGGTAAAACAGCCACCCCACCGGCAGCACCATCACCACCATGACCACCAGGATCGCCGGCGAGGCGAGGCCCAGCAGGCTCCATCGTTCGACAGAGGCGTCGCGCTGCAAAAGGCGCGCGTTAAGCGCCGTGTCGCCGGCCGCGCTCACGCGCCGTCCTCGCCGTCTTCGGCCGGCACCAACACACTGTCGGCACGCGACAGACCAAAACTCAAGCGGTCGCCAACCTTCGCGTCCTGCACCGCTTCACCGGCGCGGGTGCTGGCGCGCACCGCGATCACCGTGCCTTCGGCCAAGCGGACATAGGCCAGCGAGGTATCGCCTTGGAACACCAATTCGGTGATTTCGCCCGCGAAAATATTCAAATCCGGGGCGGGACCGTCGACCACTTTGAGCCGCTCCGGGCGCACCAACAGCATGTAATCGCCGCCCCCTGTCGGCGGCTGATCGAGGTGCAGGGGTGTGCCGGCGAATTGAAACTCATCGCCGCTCCGGGTCAGTGGCAAAAAGGTCGACTCACCGATAAAATCGGCGACGAAACGGTTCGCCGGGCGGTCGTAAATGTGACGCGGCGTGTCCAATTGCATCAAACGGCCATGATTGATCACCGCGATCCGGTCCGACATGGTCAGCGCTTCGCGCTGGTCATGGGTGACATAGACGGTGGTCATGCCCAGGCGCTCATGCAGGTGGCGCAGTTCAATCTGCATGCGTTCGCGCAATTGTTTATCGAGGGCCGAGAGCGGCTCGTCCATCAATAAAATGCGCGGCCCGAAGACAATCGCGCGGGCCAGGGCGACACGCTGGCGTTGACCGCCGGAAAGCTGGTAGATTCGCCGCGCCCCGTAGCCGCCCAACTGCACGGTGTCGAGGGCCGCTTCAACCTTTTCGGCGATCTCATCCGCCGGCCGTTTGCGCAGTTTTAGCGGATAGCCCACATTGGCCGCGACGGTCATATGCGGAAACAGGGCGTAATTCTGAAACACCATGCCGACATCGCGTTTATGTGGCGGCGTCAAAATGATTTCACGGTCGGCGAATTTAATACTGCCGCTGTCGGGACGTAAAAACCCGGCGAGCGCCATCAACAAAGTGGTTTTGCCGGAACCGGAGGGGCCGAGGAGAGTCAGAAATTCGCCCTGCTGGATCGCCAGGTCAAAACTGTCGAGGGCGTAGACCGCCCCGTAAGTTTTGGTGACACCGGAAATGGTGATCGGCAGACCCGCGGATTCCAACATGCAAAGGCTCCCTGGGCGACGACATGGCCGCGAAGCGGGCCATGCGCGTCCTGTCGCGGCCCAAAAACACAAAAAATAAAGGAAGGGGAACGGCCGCGCCGTTACCCCGCCGAAATGGTCTTACTCGGTCATCATTTCTTGGTACAGGGTCGAGGCGAGTTTCTCGAAATCCTCGTACCATTTTTGATTAACCGTCACCTGCAGTTTGGCGTTGTCCGGATGGGACGGCATGGCGCGCGCCAAGGCGTCATCAATTTTGCCAATCTCATAGGCTTTTTTATTGGTCGGGCCATAGGTGATGTGCAGGGGCAGGTTGGCTTGCAACTCCGCTTTGCTAATTTCCGCCAGGAATTTCATCGCCAGATCCTTGTTCGGCGCACCTTTCGGGATCGCGAAACAGTCGAAGTCAAGCAAAGCCTGGTTGAAGGTGTAAGCGACTTTCGCGCCATCTTTCTTGGCGACGTCGAAGCGCCCGTTCCACCCGGTGGTCATGTCCACCTCGCCATCTTTCATCAGCTGGGCGTGTTGCGCGCCAGACTTCCACCACACCGCGATATGCGGGCGCAGTTCGCGGATTTTATCGAGCGCCCGCTTGATGCCGGCTTCCGAGGCCAAAACTTTATAGACATCTGCTGGGGCCACGCCGCTGGCCATGATCGCCGGCTCGAGGGTGCCGACCGCCTTGTTCCGGAAGGCGCGCTTGCCGGGGAACTTTTTCACGTCCCAGAAATCCGCCCAGCTGGCCGGCCCGTTGTCGCCATAGGTGGCGGTGTTATAGGCCAAAACCGTCGAATAGACGTCGCTGCCGACGCAATAATCGGTCATCAGCTCTGGATAAAACGTCGACACGTCAATGATGTTGTAATCAAGTTTTTCCAGCAGGCCCTCTTTGGCCGCCCGGGCGGCGCTGCCCGACCCGCTGGAGACGATATCCCAGGTCATCGCGCCGGCCTTCACCTTCAGACGGACGTCTGACATGCCGCCATAGGTTTCTTCTTTGACGGCGATGCCGGTGCTTTTGCTGCCCGGCTCAAACAAGGCCAAGCGTTGCGCCTTTTGATAGGCGCCGCCCCAGGACGCGATGGTCACCGAGTCGGCGGCCGCCGTGTTATAGGCCAGGCCCAGGGTCGCCACAACAGCGGTGACGATGGCCGTGGATCGCAAATTTTGCGACCGCGCTTTAGTCGTGCTTGTCATGATTTGCTCCAAAAAGTGAAACCAAAAGGTCAAGTTTCGATAATTTCTTCGCCAGAGAATATCACAAGGTTTTGAGGCGAAAATCAACCGCACCAGTAGGTCCTTTTTGTTACAAATCGTCCGCCTCCAACCGGCCTCTAAAGTCCGGCCCTGTCGCGCCAACGGTAGTAAGCGACCGTGGCCCCCAAAAACCACGGCCGGCCGTAATAAAATGGCCGCGTCGGGTTGATAAGAGTGTCCAACCCGGTCCGGCCCTCGGCCAGACCAAGCATTTTCTGTCCCACCTTGGTCCCGCAATAAGTGGCCAAAGCGACTCCCGAACCGCAATAGCCGGCGGCGTAATAAACGCCGTCGTTCTGGCCGAGATGGGGAAGGTGATCGAAGGTATAGGCGACGAAACCATTCCAGCTGTGGCTGATCCGCGTGCCGGCAAGAGCGGGGAACAGCGCGACCAGGTCGCGCATCAATAAAGGCGCGCTGACCCGCGGATCGGTTTCATTGCTGGTCACCCGGCCGCCGAAAATAACGCGCGAACGGTCAGGC
>NZLB01000175.1 GCA_002694075.1 Nisaea sp. | reverse complement strand
ACATAGCCGACATAGCCGTCGGTTTGATTCTGCCCCCAGGCCCAACCGACGGCCGTCTCAAAGACCGTGAAGCGTTCGCCGTAAAGCAATTCGCTATCCCGGCGCGCGCCGGCCGCCGGCGCCCGTCGCAACGGCGCGGAGCCGCGGACCACGACATGATCGTCGCCGGCGACGAAACGGCCGGCCTCGACCCGCCCGGCGAGCCAATCGGCGGCTAAATCCGCGCGATAGGGATGGGTGCGCGGATCGAGCGCCGACGGGTTCACGACTTGAGCTCGGCGATGGCTTTATCGAGCCCTTCCAGCGTTAACGGGAACATGCGGTCTTCCATCACTTCGCCGATCATTTCGATGGAGCGCGTGTAATTCCAATATTTTTCCGGCGTCGGATTGAGCCATACCGAACGATGGAAATGGTCGGTCAGGCGTTTCATCCAAACCGCGCCGGTTTCCTCGTTGAAATGCTCGACACTGCCGCCCGGCACGGCGATCTCATAAGGGCTCATCGACGCGTCACCGATGAAGATGGCCTTGTAGTTGGGGCCGAAGGTGCGCAGCACCTCCCAGGTCATCTGCGATTCCACATGGCGCCGCTTGTTGTCTTTCCACAACCGCTCATAGGGGCAATTGTGAAAATAGAAATACTCCAGATGTTTGAACTCGCTCCGCGCGGCCGAGAACATCTCCTCGCACACCCGGATGAACGGGTCCATCGAGCCGCCGACATCGAGGAACAGAACGACATTCACCATATTGTGCCGCTCGGGCACCATTTTTAGGTCGAGATAACCGCCGTTACGCGCGGTCGAGCGAATAGTGTCGGACAGGTCCAGTTCGCTGGCGGCACCCTCCCGGGCGAAGCGGCGCAGCTTGCGCAACGCGACTTTGATATTGCGGGTGCCCAGTTCCAAATTGTCGTCGTAATTGCGAAACTCGCGCTTATCCCAGACCTTGACGGCGCGCCCCTCGCGCCCCTCTTCCTGGCCGACGCGCACCCCTTCGGGATTGTAGCCATAGGCGCCGAAGGGCGATTTGCCGGCGGTGCCGACCCACTTGTTACCGCCCTGATGGCGTCCCTTCTGTTCCTCCAAACGCTGCTTCAGCTCTTCCATCAGCTTGTCCCAGCCGCCGCGCGCCTCGATCTCGGCGCGTTCCTCTTCACTGAGATGCAACTCAGCCATTTGGCGCAGCCATTCCTCCGGCAATTCCTCGCCGAAGACGTCCTTGAAGATATCGCTGAGATATTCCAGGCCCTTGAAAACATGGCCAAAAACTTGGTCAAATCGGTCGATGTGACGCTCGTCTTTCACCAGGGCGCTACGCGAGAGATAGTAAAAATCCTCAATCGCGTAATTGGCTAGGCCAGCCTCGACCGCTTCCAGCAAGGTTAAATACTCGCGCAGAGAAACCGGCACCTGCGCGCGTTTAAGCTCGTAAAAAAAGCTGTTGAACATGGCCTTCGCTCCTTCCCTGGCGGCTAGCGCTGGCCGCTTTCGCCCAAGGTCTCGGCAATCTTCGTCCGCGCCTCAAGCAATTGGCCTAATAATGCCTGGCCGCCACGGTCGGTGCAATCGCCACCATGGGGCGCCGCGCGTTGACGCGCGCCCTCGGCCCAGTCACGTAGCCGCGCGCGGTCGGCGGCGTCCGGCGTGTACTTCGCCAACATGGCGAGGGCGTGACGCTCAAACTGGGCGACCTCGGCCGGCGGCCCGCCACAATAGCTGATCGCCGCCAGCACATAGCCGAGCGTCTCGGCGAAGGCGCGGGCCGGCGCGGCGGCCCTCTCGGTCATCGGTCCGGCCAGCGCCGGCGGCGCCGAAAGCAGCACCGCCAAAAGGCACGCGACCGGACGAACACGGACCATCGGGTTACTTTTCGCGCCGCGCCAAAAAGGCCAGACGTTCGAACAAATGAACGTCCTGCTCATTCTTCAACAAGGCGCCGTAGAGCGGCGGGATAATGTCTTTTTTATCCTTCGAGGTCAGCGCCTCGGGCGGGATGTCTTCGACCACCAGCAGCTTGATCCAATCCAGCAGTTCCGAGGTCGACGGCTTTTTCTTCATCCCCGGCACGTCACGGATTTCATAAAAAGCGCTTAACGCCTGACGCAGCAACAGTTTTTTTAGATCCGGGAAATGCACCTGGACGATCTGCTCCATCGTCTCCGGTTCGGGGAATTTGATGTAGTGGAAAAAGCAACGCCGCAGGAACGCGTCGGGCAGTTCCTTTTCGTTGTTCGAGGTGATGATCACCAGGGGGCGGGTTTTGGCCCGCACCTGCTCTTGCGTCTCATAGACGAAGAACTCCATGCGATCCAACTCGAGCAGCAAGTCATTGGGAAACTCGATATCCGCCTTGTCGATTTCGTCGATCAGCAGGACCACCTGCTCGTCGGCGTCAAAGGCGTCCCACAGCTTGCCGCGAATAATGTAGTTCGCGATGTCATGAACTTTTTCATCACCCAACTGGCTGTCGCGCAGGCGGGAGACCGCGTCATATTCATACAGCCCCTGCTGGGCCTTGGTGGTCGATTTGACATGCCATTCGATCAGCGGTTTGCCGATGGCGGCGGCGACCTCGCGCGCCAGGACAGTTTTGCCGGTGCCCGGCTCGCCCTTCACCAGCAGCGGCCGCTGCAAAGTGATCGCCGCATTGACCGCGACCTTCAGGTCATCGGTCGCCACATAGTTATCGGTTCCGCTAAAGCGTGTCTCCGCCGTCATGCCTGCTCTCCCAACTCACTCACTGGCGGCCAGCGCCTGCTCGATGGCGGCAATCGCCGCCGCCGTGGCGTCCCCATCGGGGCCGCCGGCCTGAGCCATGTCGGGCCGCCCGCCGCCGCCGGCACCCCCAAGAGTGGCGGCGCCCACGCGCACGAGTTCAACCGCGCTAAGACGATCCGTCAAGTCTTCGGTGACCCCCACAACCAGCGAGGCCTTGCCCTGATCGGCACTGGCGATCGCGACTACGCCGCTGCCAACCTGTTGTTTCAGCCCATCGGCCATGCCGCGCAGGTCGCGCGCCGGCACCCCGTCCAGCACCCGGCCGGCGAAGGCGACGCCGGCGATGGTCTTGGCACCGGCGTCGCCGCCGCCGCCACTGGCCAGTTTTTTACGAGTCTCGGCCAATTCACGGTCCAAACGCCGGCGCTCCTCAACCAAAGCGGTGACCCGCTCGGGCAATTGTTCGGGCGCCGATTTCAGGCGCTCGGCGACATCGGTGAGCAAGCCTTCGCGGCGACGGGCATAGGCCAGGGCGCCATCGGCGGTGACTCCTTCCAAACGGCGTACCCCGGAGGCCACGGCGCCTTCGGCGGTGATCCGGAAATGACCGATGTCGCCGGTCCGCGCCACATGGGTGCCGCCGCATAGCTCGGTCGAGTAATGAGCGGCGGATTCGGTCGCGCCGCCCATCGAGACCACCCGCACTTCCTCGCCATATTTTTCGCCGAATAGCGCCAACGCGCCGGCGGCGATGGCCTCGTCGGGGGTCATCAGGCGGGTGCTGACCGCGTCATTGCCAAGGATGCGCGCGTTGACGCTATCCTCGATGGCGGCGATGTCATCGGCCGAGAGCGCTTTCGGATGGCTGAAGTCGAAGCGCAAGCGCGCCGGTTCGACCAACGAGCCCTTTTGTGTCACATGGTCGCCCAACCGGTCGCGCAACGCCTGATGCAAGAGATGGGTGGCCGAGTGATTGGCGCGCAGACGCCGCCGCCGGTCGTCGTCAACCAACAATTCGACCGCCGCGCCGGCGCGCACTTCGCCCTGGTCGACGCGGCCGAAATGGACGAACAGATCGCCGACCTTGCGCTGGGTATCGGTGACCGTGAAGGTGAACCCCTCCGGGCCGGTAATCCGTCCCGTGTCACCGACCTGGCCGCCCGATTCCCCGTAAAATGGCGTCTGGTTGACGATCAGCGCGCCTTCCTGGCCGGCGGTCAATCGATCGACGGCGGCGGCGCCGGCGCTGAGCGCGACCACTTCACCCTCGGCGCTGTCGGTCTCATAGCCGAGGAACTCGCTGGCGCCGACTTGGTCGCGGAGGTCGTACCACAAACCATCGGTGGCGGCCTCGCCGGACCCGGCCCAGGCCTTGCGCGCCGCCGCTTTCTGGCGGGCCATGGCGTCATCGAAGCCGGCTTGATCGAGACCGCGGCCCTGGCCCCGCAAAATGTCCTGCGTCAGGTCCAGCGGGAAGCCATAGGTGTCATAAAGTCGAAAGGCGATTTCACCCGGCAGTGCCGCGCCCGCAGCGAGCTTGTCCGTCTCATCGGCGAGAATGCGCAGGCCGCGGTCCAAGGTCTCCTTGAAGCGGCTTTCCTCCAACTTCAACGTCTCGGTGATCAAGCTTTCGGCGCGGGTCAGTTCCGGGAAAGCTTGTCCCATCTGCCCGGTCAAGGCCGGCACCAAGCGCCACATCATCGGGTCTTTGACACCCAGAATATGCACATGGCGCATGGCCCGGCGCATGATCCGGCGCAGCACGTAGCCGCGCCCCTCATTGGATGGCAGCACGCCGTCGGCGATCAGAAAACTGGCCGCCCGCAAATGGTCTGCGATGACGCGGTGAGACACCGCGTGAGTCCCGTCGGGGTCGACATTGGCGGCCGCCGCCGAGGCCTCGATCAAGGCGCGCATCAGATCGATGTCGTAATTGTCGTGCAGGCCCTGCATGACCGCGGCGATTCGCTCCAGCCCCATGCCGGTGTCGATCGACGGTTTCGGCAAATCGACCCGTTCATCGGCGCTGACTTGCTCGAATTGCATGAACACCAGGTTCCAAATTTCGATGAAGCGGTCGCCGTCTTCATCGGGGCTCCCCGGTGGCCCCCCGGGGATGCTGGGACCATGATCGAAAAAGATTTCCGAGCACGGCCCGCAAGGACCGGTTTCACCCATCGACCAGAAATTATCGGAAGTCGCGATGCGGATGATGCGATCATCGCCAAGACCGGCGATGCGGCGCCATAGATCGGCCGCCTGGTCGTCCTCGGCGAAAACCGTCACCAGCAGTTTTTCGGCCGGCAGCCCGAACTCTTTGGTGACCAGGTTCCAGGCCAATTCGATGGCGTTTTCCTTGAAATAATCGCCGAAGGAAAAGTTCCCCAGCATCTCGAAAAACGTGTGATGGCGGGCGGTGTAGCCGACATTCTCCAGGTCATTGTGCTTGCCGCCGGCGCGCACGCACTTCTGCGAGGTCACGGCGCGGCTGTAATCGCGCGCTTCGACGCCGGTGAAAACATTTTTAAACTGCACCATGCCGGCGTTGGTGAACAACAGGGTCGGGTCGTTGCGCGGCACCAGCGGGCTGGACTCGACAATGCGATGACCATGGCGCTCGAAATATGTCAGAAACGCGCTACGTATATCATTGGTGGTCTGCATCGCCGCTCTCCATCCCGCTCAACGGGACGCGCCGACCGCCAATGCCGAGGCACCCCATCCTCCGCCCAAAGGCCCCCTCAGCGGGCCGAAACATAGGGCGAGCGCAAGGTTGTAGTGAAGCGGCGGCGCCCTGTCCAGCGCGCCCTGTCTAGCGCGCCATGGCTTGGCGGCCGGCCGGCCCGGCGACGGTTGGCGGGTCGACGACGAGGCGGGCGCCCACGTCTGCCGTGGCGTGCCCGTCGCGCGCGTTACGTCAAGGGCGAAGAGACCGGCTTATTCGGCCGCGCGCCCCTCGTCGAGATTCATATCGGGGCCGCCGCCCTCGTCGTCATCGCCTTCGTCACCGGCGCCATTGGGGTCGAGCATATTGTCGGCCACCAGACCGGCGTTTTGGCGGATCGCGCGTTCAATCGCCTGGGCCATTCCGGGGTGCTCGCGCAGGAAAGTTTTGGCGTTTTCGCGGCCCTGGCCGACGCGCTGACCGTCATAGGAGAACCACGCGCCGGATTTT
>NZLB01000174.1 GCA_002694075.1 Nisaea sp. | reverse complement strand
GGCGCCGGCTTTTTGGCCTTCTTAGGCTTTGGAGGCTTGGGCTGGGGTGGCTTGGGTCGCGCCACCGGGCGCACCGCGGCGGTCGCCGTCGGCCGTTTTTCCGCCTTGGGCGGCGCTGGTTTAACCGCCGGTTTGGGTTTTTTCGGTAGTTTTGGTTTGGGCGGCGGCGGCGGCGTGGCCGCCACCGTCGGCGCCGGCTTAGGCTTGGGTTTCTGGGGCGCTGGTTTCGGCGCCGCTGGTTTCCGGGGCGCCGGTTTCGGAGCCGCTGGTTTCGGAGGCGCCGGTTTCGGGGACGCGGTTTTTTTCGCCACGGGCCTTTTAGGCGGCGGCGGCGCTTTCACTGGCGGCGGCGGCGCGACGGCTGGCGCCGGCGGCGGCGGTTTGGCGGCGACAGGTTCTGGCGGCGGGGCGGGTTTTTCCGGTCGCGGGGCGGCTTTCGCCGGCGCGTTGGTGATCGCCGCGATATCAACCATTTCAATGATCTTCAACCGCTCAACCGCCGGCGGTGAACGGTCCAGGCGCGGTAAACCGACCCACATCAGCACGGCAATGAGCAAATGAAATCCGATGGAGACCGTGAGCGCGCCGCGCATGACCGCCTACCGATCGCTTTTTGGGCGCGGCAGAACCGCCAGCAAGGCGACCTTGTCGAAGCCGGCGGCGCTGATCATGCCCATCACCGCCATCACGTCGCCATAGACCAGGGCACGGTCACCGCGCACAAAAACGCGCGTGTCACGCTTGGCCTCGGTGACCGCCGTCAGCCGAGGCACCAGCTCGTCGCGGGTGACTTCGGTTTCCTGAATGAAAATACTGCCTTCAGCGGTCACCGAGACGACCACTGGCTCGACCTGGTCGGTCATTTGCGCGGCCTCGGTCTTCGGCAGGTCGACCGGCACACCGACGGTCAGCAAGGGCGCGGTGACCATGAACACGATCAGCAGCACCAACATCACGTCGACAAAGGGCGTGACGTTGATTTCATGCAAAGGCTGATACCGCCGCCGACCGCCGCGGCCGCCTCCCAGCGGGCGCATCGCCATTGCCTACGCCCCCTCGTCCATTTGACGCGACAGGATAGCGCCAAACTCGGTCGCAAAGTTTTCCAAGCGATGGGCATACCGGCCGAGATCATTGGACAGCTTATTGTAGGCGATGACCGCAGGGATCGCCGCGATCAGGCCCAGGGCGGTGGCGAACAGGGCCTCGGCGATGCCCGGCGCGACCACCGCCAGCGAGGTGTTTTTGGTGGCGGCGATGGACTGGAAGCTGTTCATAATCCCCCACACCGTGCCGAAAAGGCCGATGAACGGCGCCACCGAGCCGACCGAGGCGAGAAAGGGCATGTGCCGTTCCAACCGCTCAATCTCGCGGTTCAGGGTCAGGGCCATGACCTGGTCCAAGCGTTGGCGTAGGTTGGCGCGCACATGGTCGCTTTTTTGCGCCAGGCCGCGCGACGAGGAACGCCGCCATTCGCGCATCGCGGCGGCGAAAACCGAGGTCATCGGATCGGTCGGATTGCCGCCGATGCGATCGTAAAGATCCTCCAACGACCCGCCCGACCAGAATTGATCCTCAAAGGCGCGCGCCCGCGCCTGAAGGGTCCGCATGCGGGTGATTTTTTGAAAAATGATGGCCCAGCACCAGACCGACGCCAAGATCAACATCAAGATCACCAGTTTGACCACCGGGTCGGCGGCCAAAAACAGTTCCATGATGGTGACGCTTGGCTCGACCGTGCCATCCAACTGCACGCTGTCAACGATTTCGCTTTGCATCGCGGGGCATCATCCTTTGTTGCGAACCACTACGGGGAAGGCGGCGCGTCGAGCGCCTGAAGCAAAAACGGCGGCAACCGTCGCGGCCGCCCCTGCGCGTTGAGGCAGGCCAGGTCAAGGGTCATCGCGACCAGCGGCGTCGGCGCCGGCGGGCGCAAAATATCCTGATTCAGCGACAGCACCGCGCCACGCGTGGCGGTCACTTCGCTGCGCACCTCGAGCAGATCGTCAAGGCGCGCCGGCGCGTGATAGGCGGCGGTCAAACGGCGCACCGAAAAGCCGGCGTCGTGGCGGTCGATCAGCCGTTGGTGGGCGGCGCCAACCAAGCGCAACATTTCGGTCCGCGCTCGCTCGGCGAAGCGCAGATAGTTGGCGTGGTAGACCATGCCCTGGGCATCGGTGTCCTCGTAATACACGCGGATCGGAAAACAATGGACGCCGCCGTCCATCCATCCCATGCCGGCGCGGCGGTCAGCCATCGCTGTGCTCCTCATCGGCGCTGAGCAAGGGCAACTGTCCGGCGCTCGTCGGCGCCGCCAAACCGAGATAACCATAACCGGCCGGCGACAACATACGGCCGCGCGGCGTGCGCTGAAGCAAGCCTTGCTGCAACAGATAAGGCTCGATCACCTCCTCGACCACGTCACGCTGCTCGGAAAGCGCGGCGGCCAGCGTCTCGGCCCCGACCGGACCACCCCCGTAATTTTCGGCGATACAAGTCAAATAGCGGCGATCCATGGCGTCCAGGCCATGGCGATCGATGTCCAACCGGTTGAGCGCGGCGTCAGCGGCGGCGGCGTCGATCACGCCCTCGTTCAAGACGCCGGCGAAATCACGCACCCGGCGCAGCAAACGCCCCGCCACTCGCGGTGTGCCCCGCGCCCGGCGGGCGATCTCATCGGCGCCCTCGGCGGTCATCGACACATCCAGGATGCCGGCCCCACGCAGGATGATCTGGCGCAGTTCATCCGGCTCATAGAAATTCAGCCGCAGAGGGATACCGAAACGCTCGCGCAGCGGGGTGGTGATCAGGCCCGACCGGGTGGTCGCCGCGACCAGTGTGAAAGGCGGCAAATCAATCCGGATCGACCGCGCCGCCGGCCCCTCGCCGATGATCAGGTCGAGCTGAAAATCCTCCATCGCCGGGTATAGAATTTCCTCCACCGCCGGGTTGAGGCGGTGAATTTCGTCGATGAACAAGACATCGCGCGCCTGCAAATTGGTCAGTAGCGCGGCGAGATCGCCGGCCTTGGCGATCACCGGACCGGAGGTGGCGCGAAAATTGACGCCCAACTCGCGGGCGACAAT
Organism: Nisaea sp.; assembly: GCA_002694075.1. Classification (GTDB taxonomy): domain Bacteria; phylum Pseudomonadota; class Alphaproteobacteria; order Thalassobaculales; family Thalassobaculaceae; genus TMED26. The sequence continues at coordinate 3,468 of NZLB01000174.1, read as the reverse complement.
CTGCGCCAGGGTCGTTTTGCCAAGACCCGGCGGTCCGTAAAACAAGGTGTGATCGAGGGCATCGCCTCGCGTTCGTGCGGCATCAATGAAGATGCGCAGATTTTCACGCAATTTGCGTTGGCCGACGAATTCCTCCAGGGCCAAGGGGCGGATCGAGTTTTCCAATCCGTCGCCGACCATCGGCGCCCCGTCAATCAGGCGCGCGGCGCCATCTTCCCAAGGAGCCGCCCCGTCCTCGGCGCTCATGACGCCAGCTCCTTCAGGCCGGCGGTGATGAGGGTTTCAAGGTCGCCGCCGTCATGGGCGCGGGCGGCGGCGCCCACTGCGGCGAAGGCCTCGGCCCGGCCATAGCCAAGATTGACCAACGCCGAGACCGCGTCGGCGATCGGGCCATCTTCTCCGACGACGACCGGCGCGGCGCCACCGTCAGCGGCGTTCGGGCGGGCCGCTTCGGCCATCACCAGAGCGGCGGTTTTATCCTTCAATTCGTTGACGATCCGCTGGGCCAGTTTCGGGCCGACCCCGTCGGCGCGGGTCAGGAGGGCTTTGTCCTGGGCGGCGATGGCGGTCAACACACTGTCGGCCGATAAAGCCGACAAAATTGATAAAGCGGCTTTGGCGCCGACCCCCTGGACGGTTTGCAGCAGCCGGAAACAGGCCTGTTCTTCCTGATCGGCGAAGCCGAACAAATGAATATGATCCTCGCGGACATGTGTCTCGATCTGCAAATTGACGGCGCCGCCGACCGGGCCCAGGCGGTCGGCGGTGCGCGCCGACACGAAAACCAGATAGCCAACCCCGCCGACATCGATCACCACCGCGCCGTCATCGCGCCGGTCCAGAATGCCGGTCAATTTAGCGATCATCGCCCGGCCTCCCGCGCCAGAGCCTGGCGCACCGCGCGGGCCATGCCGGTTTCCCCGGCCGTGCCGTCGCCGGCGTCATGGCGGGCGGCGGCGAAATGGGCGTGGCAAATGGCCACCGCCAGGGCGTCGGCGGCGTCCGGCCCAGCGACCGTCGCGCCCGGCAACAGGCGGCCAACCATCATTTGGACCTGCTCCTTGTTGGCGTGCCCCCCCCCGACCACCGATTTTTTAACCCGGTTGGGCGCGTACTCGCTGACCGTTAGGCCGGCCCGCGCCGGGGCGACCACAATCGCACCGCGGGCTAACCCAAGTTTGAGGGTTGAGTCCGGGTTTTTGTTCACAAAGGTCTCTTCAATCGCCGCTTCATCGGGCTGGAAGCGGTTCAAAACCTCCCAAATCCCCTCGTGCAACTGCAGCAACCGGCGATCCATGCCGGCGCCGACATCGGAGCGCACAACCCCATTGGCGACATGCGCCAAGCGGTTGGCCGCGGCGTCGATCACACCCCAGCCGGTATTCCTCAATCCCGGATCCAGTCCCAAGATCCGCATAACACAGCCTTCCTTCCGAGTGCCCGGGCGACGGGCCGGCCGCGCCTAGGCGGTCAGCTTGGCCATCACTTCGTCGGAGATTTCGAAATTGGCCGACACCGATTGGACGTCGTCATTGTCATCCAAAACGTCGAGCAGCTTTAGCAAAGTCGCCGCCTTGTCCTCGTCAAGGGCGATGGTGTTCTGCGGCTTCCATGTCAGGCCGGCTTCCTCGGGCGCCCCGAAGCGCGTGTCCAAAGCCTCGCGCACGGCGTTGAAGTCTTCCGGCGCGCAGGTGATCTCGTGGCTTTCCTCGGCGCTTTCGACATCGTCGGCGCCGGCTTCGAGAGCGGCTTCGAACATGTCATCGGCACTGGCCGCGCCGGCCGGATAGATCAATTGGCCGACCCGATCGAACATGAAGGCGACGGAATTGGATTCGCCCAAATTGCCGCCGTATTTAGTAAAGGCCGAGCGCACTTCCGAGGCCGTGCGGTTGCGGTTGTCGGTCACCGTATCGACAATCAAGGCGACACCGCCGGGGCCGTAACCCTCATAGCGGATCTCATCGAAATTGGCGTCATCGCCGCCGCCTTCGGCCTTTTTCAGGACCCGGTCGATATTATCCTTCGGCATATTGGCGGCGCGCGCCGCCAACATCGCCGCGCGCAAACGTGGATTGCTGTCGGGGTCGGTGCCTGATTTGACGGCGACTTGAAGTTCGCGGATTAAGCGGGTGAACACCTTGGCACGCTTCTTATCCTGCGCGCCTTTGCGATGCATAATATTTTTAAATTGGGAATGACCGGCCATATGTAGCGTCTCTCTCGCTGGTCTCGACGAGGCGTGAAGTTGCGACTCGACCTATACCAAATCTCGCGCCGAAGCGCACCCGCGGGACTTTGGGGGTACGGCGTGAATGGGGCGATTTTAGGGCGGCGCGGGGCGCTGGGCGGCGGCGCGGGTTAGCCGAGGTTCATCGCCTCGTCCTCACCCAGAAGGGCGATGCGAAAGCGATTCTTGATATGCACGCCATCGCGCGGCGACAGTTTCTTGGGCAGCGAATCGGCTTTGACCTTGACCGTCGCGAACAACGGGAAGCCGCCCTCTTTGAGAGCCGTCGCCAAAGTCTCGACGTCACCGTCCTCGCGCACCGTCAGGGTGCGCGCGAAACCTGCCGCCGCCGCCATGCCAGCCAAATCGACGCCTTGACCGGTATGCGTCGCCTGCATGCCGGTCTCGACGTAATGCTCGTTGTCGAGCACCATAATGCTGAGGTTGCGTGGCGCCTTGGTGGCGATGGTCGCGAACGAGCCGACGCCCATCAACATCTCGCCATCGCCGGTCACCACCCACACCCGCTTGTCCGGCTGCGCCAGCGCCAGGCCCAGTCCGGTGACACAGGCCAGGCCCATGCCTGCCCAAAGATGAAAGTTCTCCGGCCGTTCATCGAGGCTCGACAGGTCCCACACCGGCGACCCCAACCCGGTCACAATCAGGGCGCCGTCGCGGTCCTGCAAAATGCGGCTCAGCACCGCCCGACGGTCGAGGATTAATTCGCTCATGACATCAACTCCTAAGCGGCGCCCTGGCCAAACGGGGGATCGGAACGGAACGGTTTGGCGCCGATCAACCGCTGGCTGACCAGGATCGCCACCGGGGCGCTGGATTCGTAGGCCATGGTCATGCCGGCGGCGAGCGCGTCTTGGGCATCCGCCACGGTCTCCACCGGAATGACTTTCATGCCGATATCCTCAAGCACCTTGGGGGTCGCTTGTCCCATCGGGATCTGCCACGGATTGGCCTCGCCATAGTCGCCGCGCATGGTGACGATCATGACCAAGGGAAAACGACAGGTCATGGTGATCGAGGCGATGGCGTTGATGGTATTGCCGACGCCGCTGGATTGCATCATGACCACCGCCCGCTGTCCTCCTAGCCAAGCGCCGGCACTGAGGGCGATAGCTTCTTCCTCGGTGGTCACCGGCACGGTTTCAATATCGTTATCGGCGATCAAATCGTTGATTAACGATTTCAACCCGCCGTCGGGCACGTAGGCGACCTGTTGCACG
>NZLB01000001.1 GCA_002694075.1 Nisaea sp. | reverse complement strand
GCTCGCTACGGATGACGCCAAGAGCGCCGCGCTTTTGGCCGCCTTGAAACTAATGGCCGATCAATTGATCTCGATTTACGCGTTGGTCGCCCCCGGGGCGACCACCAGCGGGGCCTGGCCGGAGATGGCGGCGCAGGCACGGGCACACGGCATTCCGCTTCAGCTTGTCAACGCGCGGGACGCTGCCGCCCTGCCTGACGCCAATGCTCTCACCCATCTTGGCGTGGATCGACGACATATGTGGCTGACCGCGACACTCTTACCGGCTGCCTACGGCGCGCACTTTCAGCGCCACGACGTCGCCCATCTCGCCCCCTCACGGGTGCGCACCGCCTTCGATCTCGCCGAGCACGCGCCGACGAATTGACGCTACGCCGCGTTGGCGACACACTGCGCGCGCCGACCCGGCAGAGGTCGGTGCCTGATCAATGTTTGAAGACAGGTGGTTAAATATGGCGGCCCAACGCGCTCTCATCACCGGCATTACCGGTATGGTCGGCTCACATCTAGCCGACTATCTGCTGGCGAACACCGATTGGTCGCTGATCGGCCTGTGCCGCTGGCGCAGCCCGATGGACAACATCGCCCATTTGACGGCGCGGGCCAATCGCGGCGAGCGGTTGGAATTTGTCTATGGCGATTTGCGTGATGAACTGTCGTTGCGTCACGCGGTGGAACAGGCGGCACCCGATTTTGTCTTTCATCTGGCCGCGCAAAGCTACCCGCAAACCAGTTTCACCGCCCCCCTGGATACCTTCGACACCAATATCAGCGGCACGCTACGCCTGCTTGAAGCGTGCCGGTCGACGGGTGCGGCGGACATGCGGATCCATGTTTGCGCCTCCTCCGAGGTGTTTGGCCGGGTACCCCAGGACAAGCTGCCGATTGACGAGGAATGCGGCTTTCATCCGGCCTCGCCCTACGCCATTTCCAAGGTTGGCACCGATCTTGTCGGCCGCTTTTACGCCGAGGCCTATGGCTTGAATGTGCAAACCACCCGCATGTTCACCCACACCGGCCCGCGCCGCGGCGACGTTTTCGCGGAATCTTCCTTCGCCAAGCAAATCGCCATGATCGAGGCCGACATGGTGCCGCCGGTGGTCAAGACCGGCAATCTGAAATCCCTGCGCACGTGGTCGGATGTGCGCGACGCGGTGCGCGCCTACCACATGTTGCTGACCGTCGACCCGGTCGCCGGCGCCTATTACAATATCGGCGGCAATTTCTCCTGCACGGTGGAAGATATGCTGGCTTTTCTGCTGCGCCATTCGTCTCGCGACGACATTACCGTGGAAACCGAGGCCGCGCGGGTCCGCCCGATCGACGCCGACCTGCAGGTGCCCGACACCCGCAAGTTCGAAAACCATACCGGCTGGCGGCCGGAGATCGGGTTTGAAACCACGATGACCGATCTACTGGACTACTGGCGCCAGCGGATCGCCAGCGGTGCGGTACCGCTCACCCGGTAATCGGCGCGGCGGTTAAGCGGCCGACTGAAACGCCGTGGGGATGCGTGCCCGCAAGGCGGCGGTGTCAAGCTGCAATGCCGCCCGCATGTCGTGATGGGTGCCGTAACAGGTTTCAAACCGGTCCATCCGATCGACGCCCAGCACCGCCATACGCAAGCCGGGTCGCACGCCGGCGATGGCTTCGGACAAGCCGAAGGCATCCTGCACCACCACGATCTCGGTGTCGGCAAAGCGCGTCACTGGGGCCTGATCAATCGGTTTCAAGGTGTGGAAATAGACCAGATTTACATTTAGGTCCTGGCACGCCGGCAGTACCTCGGCCAACATCGGACCGGCGGTCATCACCGTCATCGGCGCCCCAACGTCTTTCAGTACGACACCACGGCCAAACGCCAAATCATCCCCCAAATCAATGTCATGGGGTTTGTCGGAAAGACGAAAATAGGTGGTCTTGCCATTGGCGTATTGGCTCGGCATAAGGGCCGCCAACTCAGCCTCCGAGCCGGGCTGGCATACTTCCGCCCCAGGCAGCATGCGCAGCATGGCAAGATCGAAATAGGTGTGATGGGTGGCGCCATCCCAGGCGTAGTCGAAACTGGCCCCGCAACTGACGATGTTGCCGCCAAAATCATTGTAAACCATGTCTAGCTTGATTTGCTCAAAACTTCGATCGGTGATGAACGGCGCGATGGTATGCACAAACGGATGGTAGCCTTGGCTGGCCAACCCCGCCGCCACGCTGATCAACGCGTTCTCACAAATCCCCATATTGTGGAAGCGGTCGGGGAAGCGTTCTTGGAAATGGCGGAATTGAAACACGCTGATATCGCCCAATAAGACGATCACCCGTGGGTCGTTTTCGGCTAGGTCGGTGACAATGTCCTTAAATTTACCGCGCATCCAACTCATCCATCAAAAGCGCCAACTCGTCCGCGTCGGGCGAGCGGCGGTGCCAAGCGAACATCTCGTCGACCAGCGTTTGACAGCCATAGCCCTTTTGAGTGTCGGCGACGATCACCGAGGGCCGGTCCGTGGGCTGATTGAGGGCCGTCAGCAGGGCCGCCACGTCATGGCCGTCGACGCTTTGCACGGCACAGCCGAAAGCGGCGAAACGGGCCGCCGGGTCAGGCAATTGCAAACAGCGAATCTGCGATTTGTTGGCGTCGTAAATGATCTTCAAATTGTCTAACGCCTGATCGGCGGCGACCATCACAGCCTCCCACACACTGCCCTCGTTGGCTTCGCCATCGCCGATCAAGGTGACCACTTGGCGGGTCCGGGTCTGCGTTGCGGCAGCCTGTTTTCTGGCCGCCAAAGCCATGCCCACGGCAACCCCGATGCCATGCCCGAGCGAGCCTGTCGAAACTTCCACGCCCGGCACTTTCAAGCGGTCCGGATGGCAGCCGAAGGTCGAGCCATGGGCGCCGAAACGATCGACCTCGGCGACCTCGAAATATCCCAGATGGGCCAAGGTGCAATACTGCGCCAGCGAGGCGTGTCCCTTGCTCAAGACAAACATATCGCGGTCGGGGGCCGCCGGGTTCTGCGGGTCCTGATCCATGAAGCGGTAGGTCGCGATAAGGCTTTCAACAATCGAAAAACAGGTCGGAATATGCCCATGGCCGCTACGATGCGAGGCGCGCAGGATGCTTTGACGAATATTTTTAGCGAGCGCTTGGTCCATAGAGCACCTATTCGAGCACGACGTAGGAAATACGGGAGGTCATCGGAAACCGTTGGATACGCAAGTTGGCGATATCGAAGACCTCGCGCAAGGCGATGGTTTCCCCCGGAAATATATCATCGGCCAATTCGTCGAAGACCAGCACCGTGCCCTTGAAGACATGCGGCTTAATCGCCTCCAGCGCGGCCCGCGTCGGCCGATAGATGTCGAAATCGAAAATCGCCAAACTGACCAAGGTCTCCGGATGGCGGCTTAAATAAGCCGGCACAGTCTCCACCGCGTCGCCTTTGACCAATTCGAAACGGCGCAGGTGGGACATCGGGTTGAGCGCTTCCTGGCTGGCCAGAATTTCGGTCAAGTGAGCTTCGTAATCCGCCGACACCGAAAACGAACCATCAGCCACCTGGCCGCGCGCGCCATCCTTGTCACTGGTGCCGACGAATCCGGCGAAGGTGTCGAAACCGACAATCCTACGGTGCCTGTTAAAGGGTTCGAAGATGCTGCGCAGGGCGGCCACCAAGGATAGGGTTTGTCCCCACCGCACGCCAAACTCCATTACCATCCCATGGGTTGGCAGAATTTTTTGGTAGATTTCGTAGAAAAACAAAATCCGCGAGAGATTTTTCGAGGTTAGATAGGCGCCGACATTGGCCAGAATTTCATCGTCGGGAATTGGCGTGTTTTTCAACAACGCCGTGAAGAGCTTGAAATGATCTTTTTCGTCCTCGCTGGAGAGGACGATCGCGTCGTGTTTTTCTGTCTTCATTTGACCCACCAGTCCTTGTTCTCTCGCCACCACGCCGTCGTCATCTGTATGCCGGTGGCAATATCGGTTCGTGGCCGCCATTGCAAACGATCTTGTGCCAGTCCGCAATCCAAGGCACGAAAAGCGACGGTGGTCGGCGCGTCCCCCTGATAGGTGATGCCCGAAGGTCGGTGACCGGCGGCAGCCAAAGCCAACTCGGTCACCTCTGCGACGGTGGTCGGCGCGCCGGCGCCGATATTGAAGACGTCATAGCCCACGCCCTTGGCCAAGATCGCACACTTAACCGCCTCGGCGACATCATCGGTGTAAACGAAATCACGGGCTACCGCGCCATGTCCCCAAACGATGAACGGGTCGATCCCATCAACCGCTTTGCGGATCAAGGCCGGGATCACATTGGAATTTTCCGGCGCGAATTTGGCAAACGGGCCGAAGACATTGGCGAGACGAAAAATCTGCACCTCCAGGCCGGTCTGGTGATGCCAAAACTGCAGCATCTTTTCCGCGAAACGTTTGACCCAGGCCACCCCGAAATGGCGCGATGGCGGGTCCAGGTCCCAGCGCATATCCCCTTCATGGATACGCCCGTCGTAATCCTGGTAGGCGATGGCCGAACTCATGTAGATTACCCGCCCGACGCCAGCCGCGGCCAGCCCCTCGAACAACATCAAGTCGATGAGCCCATTGTCAGTGACCTGGGCCGAAGGAGCGCGGGCCGCGGCCGCCGCCCCACCGGTGGTGGCGGCGCATAACACCGCGCCGACACAATCGGCGACCAACCCCCGACAACTATCGCGCTCGGTTAAGTCGGCGCGCACATACTCGACGCGCGGATCGTCATGGAAGGCGCCCAGATCGCCGCGGTAAGGCACCCGCGGCCGACAATCTGGAAACTCGCGCAACAGCATGGCGACCACCGCCTGCCCCACCAGGCCGGTGCCGCCGGTCACCAGAATGCGCGGCCCCGCCGCCGCGCCGGCCGCACTCAACCAATGTGAGTCTGATACCATTTGACAGTGTCGGTGATGCCGTCGCGAAGCGAAATCCGCGGTTCGAAGCCAAGCACGTCCCGTGCCTTTGAAACATCGGCCAGGCGGACCGGAATGGTGGTCGGCCGGCTGGCGTCGAAGTTTAACTCGACATCGTTATGGCCGGCCGCGGCGAGGATGATTTCGACCAATTCGCGGACACTATGGCCCTGACCGAGACCGATATTAACGGGGTCGCATTCAGCGTGTTTTTGCAACAGTAACAGGCAGCCGCGCGCCAAGTCGTCAACATGCAGACTGTCGCGAATGTCCTCGCCCGTGCCCCACACCTCGAAGGGGTTCATTTTGGTGACCGCTTTGTGGATCAACGCCGGAATTACGTGGCTGGTCGCCGGGTCGAAATTATCATGCGGGCCGTAGACCGCCGTCGGCCGGCAAATCGCCACCTTGGTGTCCGAGCGCCGGGTCACGAATTCGGCGAGCACCTCCATATAGCGGCGGCTCCAACCATAACCGAAATAGGGCGTTGCCGGCGGGGCGTCCCACATTTCCTCCTCGCGGACCGGATGGGCGACGTCGGGATAGCCGGTGCTGCTTGAAAAAATCAAAATACGCTCAACCTGGCGGGTCCAGGCGGCTTGCAGCACCTGCGCGGTGAGCACGG
>NZLB01000173.1 GCA_002694075.1 Nisaea sp. | reverse complement strand
GCTCAAGGCGATCGCCGGCAGCCCCAAAATGGTCGCTTCCATGGCCGCCGCGACGGTCCCGGAATAGGTCACGTCATCGGCCAGATTGCCGAAATAATTGACGCCCGACAGGACCAGATCCGGGCGATGGTCGGTGAGCAGTTCCCCTACCGCCAGCAACACGCAATCGGTCGGTGTGCCGTCAACGGCGTAAACGCGCTCATCCTGTTGCTGCAGGCGCAGCGGCCGGCGCAGGGTGAGGGCATGGCCAACCCCGCTTTGCTCCCTATCGGGAGCCACCACCCAGACATCGTCGGACAAGCTGTCGGCGATGGCTTTCAGAATTTTTAGGCCCGGCGCGTGAATGCCATCGTCATTGGTGATCAAAATCCGGCTGGCGGACAGATCAAGTGGCCATGTCGCCATCAAATCACCTCGCTGATTCCGGGTCGATCCGCGCCTGACCGCCCAAATAAGGGCGCAGGGCCTCCGGGATATCGACCCCGCCATCGGCCGTTTGATAGTTTTCCAAAACCGCCACCAAGCAGCGCCCGACCGCCAAGCCCGAGCCGTTAAGGGTGTGAACGAATTCGGTGCGCTTGGCGCCTTCGGACCGGAACCGTGCCTTCATGCGGCGGGCCTGGAAATCGCCCATGTTGGAACAACTGGAAATTTCGCGATAGGTGCCGGCGCCATCGTTCTGGCCCGGCAACCAGACCTCCAGGTCATAGGTCTTGCGCGCGCCAAAGCCCATATCGCCGGTGCATAGCACCACCACCCGATAAGCCAAGCCTAAGCGCTTCAAAACTTCTTCGGCGCAGTTGGTCATGCGTTCCAGTTCGGCGTCAGAATGGTCCGGATGGGTGATCGAAACCATTTCCACCTTGGCGAATTGGTGCAACCGGATCATGCCGCGGGTATCGCGCCCGGCCGAGCCCGCCTCGGAACGGAAACAGGGGGTGTGGGCGGTTACCCGCATCGGCAGGTCGCGGTCTTGGACAATGCTGTCGCGAACCAAATTGGTCAGCGGCACCTCAGAGGTCGGGATCAGCCAAAACCCCTCTTCGGTGCGAAATAAATCCTCGCTGAATTTGGGCAATTGGCCGGTACCGTAGACCGCGTCATCGCGCACCATATAAGGCGGCGCCACCTCGGTGTAGGCGAATTCCTGGGTGTGCAGATCGATCATGAAATTGGCCAGCGCCCGCTCCAAACGGGCCAGCGCGCCGCGCAGCAGCACGAAACGCGCGCCCGACAGCTTGGCGGCCACCTCGAAATCCATCAAACCCAGCCCCTCGCCGAGCGCGACGTGGTCGCGGGCGGTGAAGTCGAAAACCGGCGGCGCGCCGACCCGGCGCACTTCCAAATTGTCGTTTTCATCGGCGCCGGCGGGCACATCGTCCATCGGCAAATTGGGCAATTCGGCGAGCCGCGTCTCCAAGGCCGCGCCGGCCTCCCGGGCCTGGTCGTCGAGGGCCTGCATACGGGCCTTGATCTCGGCGACCTCGGCGATCAAATCCTCGGCCGGCGCGCCGCTGGACTTGCGTTGACCGATTTCCTTCGAGGCTTCGTTACGTCGTTGCTGCAGGGCTTGCTGTTCGGTCGCCAGCCCGCGCCAGGCGCTATCCATCTCCAAGATATCGGCGGCCGCCGGCGGTAAACCACGGCGGGCCAAGCCGGCGTCGAATGTCGCGGCGTTGTCGCGGATGAATTTGATGTCGTGCATGTGGCCCTCCCACGCTCGCTCGGCCTTTCGTCGGCCCGGTTATAGAGGATTCCTGCGGCTCTGGGGACCCGCTTTTAGGCCGGATCGGCGTCCATATCCTCGGCCCGCGCGCGGCGTCGCTCGATCATGCCGGCGCAGACGATGGAAATCTCGTACAGCAGGATGATCGGCACCGCCAGCAGCACCTGGCTGATCACATCGGGCGGGGTCAGGATCGCGGCCGCCACAAACGCCACAACAATCGCGTACTTACGCTTTTGGCGCAGACCCTCGGTGCTGACCATGCCGACCTGGGCCATCAACACAATCAACACCGGCAGCTCGAAACTGACCCCAAAGGCGAAGATCAGGCGCATCACCAGCGACAGGTATTGATCGACCTTGGGCTCCAGTTCCATAGCCATATTGGCGGCGTCGCCGGTGGTCTCAAAGCTCAGGAAGAACTGCCAGGCCAGGGGGATCACCAGAAAATAAACCATCGCCGCGCCGAGACTGAAAAGCACCGGCGTGGCGATCAAAAACGGCAAAAACGCGCGCTGTTCGTTTTTGTACAAGCCGGGCGCCACGAATTTCCAAATCTGCACCGCGAACATCGGGAAGGAAATACAAGCGGCGGCGAAAAACGCGACTTTGATGTAGGTGAAGAACGCCTCGTGCAGGGCGGTGTAAATCATCCGACGATTTTCCTGCCCCTCGGTCAGATCGGCGAGCGGCCGGACCAGGAACTGAAAAATATACTCGGCGACGCCATAACAGACGAAGAAAGCGACGATGAAACCGACGAAACTATAAAGCAAGCGTTGGCGCAGCTCGACCAGATGGTCGAGCAACGGCATCTTGTTGCCCTCCTGATCGTCGGTCACGATGCCGCCTTCGGCGCCGCCGCCACGCCAACGTCCGCGGCAGGATCTTTGATTGGCTCTTGGGCCGGTTCTTGAGCGGGCCGCGGGGCGGGCTCTGGGGCGGACTGCTCTGGGGCGGACTGCTCTGGGGCGGACTGCTCTGGGGCGGTGGGCTCGCCGACGGCGTCAGCGGCCGGTTCCTGCGCCTTGGCGATGTCGGATTTAAGCTCTCGCTCGGCCGCGCCAATGGCGCTATTGGCGTCGTTGAATTGGCGCTGCGCGTCGCGGATGCTGTGTTCGATTTCACCCATTGGATCAAGGTCTTTGCGCAAGCTCTCGTCGAGGCCCTCATTGGCCAGATCGCGGGCTTGCTTGCGAATGTCGTCGAGTTCGGCTTCGCGCGCGACTTCTTCCAAGCTCGAGTGGAATTCGCGGGCGACACCGCGCACCCGGCGGATACCCTGACTGACGGCGCGGATCACCCGCGGCAAATCTTTCGGCCCGACCACGATCAACGCGATCAAGGCGATCAGCATGAATTCCTGCCAGCCCAGGTCAAACATGTCCTAAGTCCCGCCAGGTCTGGCCGCGCCGCGGCGCGGCCAAAACCGGATCAGCTTTTAACCGCCGGATCCGGTTTGGAAGTTTCGACCGCTTCGCTTTTTTCGGCGTCGAGCGCTTTGGGCTCGTCGCCGGCGCCTTCGCCTTCCTTGAGCCCGGATTTGAAGTTTTTCAAACCCTTACCGAAATCGCCCATCAAACGCGAAATCTTGCCGCCGCCCCCGAACAGGACGAGGACCACCGCCAACACCACCAACCAGTGCCAAATGCTAAACGTACCCATTTTCGATCCTCCAGTTTCGGTCGCCGAATCCGCGGTTTTGTTTGGTTTTCAGCGCAAAACGCCGCCCGCGTTCTGAGACATATAGGCAAGCTTGCCCGCTATTGCGAGTAGAAACCGCCAAAACAGGCGGATCAACTCGCCGGAAACACGAAGGCTTGCGCCGGATCGACGGTCAATCGGACCCGTTCGCCGGCGGCCGGCAGGAACACCCCGGCGGCGCGCGCGTGCAGATGTAGATCATGCACCGCCAGGTGCACCAAACTGGTCCGGCCGAGCATGCGGGCCTGGATGATGTCGCCGGTGCAATCCTCGGCGCGAAGCGCCGCGCCGCTTTCCAGCCGCAAACCTTCCGGGCGCACGACGACCACCGCCGCGCTGCCGTCGGCCAGGTCGCCGGCCGGGAAGTCGCCAATCGCGGTGGCCACCGCGCGGTTACGGACAATCGCCGGGATGGTGTTGACCTCGCCGAAAAAACTGGCGACGAAGGCCGAGTTGGGCGCGCTATAAAGGGTGTCGGGCGCGCCGCTTTGGACCAACCGGCCACCATCCATGACGCTGATTCGGTCAGCCATGAACATCGCCTCTTCGGAGTCATGAGTGACCATCACCGTCGCCGCGCCGCTGTCCTTCAGCACGTGCAGCACCTCATCGCGCACCTGATCGCGCAAGCGGGCGTCCAACCCCGAATACGGTTCGTCCAGCAACACCACCGCCGGCGACGGCGCCAGCGCGCGGGCCAAAGCCACACGCTGCTGTTGGCCGCCCGACAGCGTATGCGGGAAGGTCTCGCCATAGCTGGCCATCTGCACCTGCTCAAGGGCCGCCAGGGCGCGCGCGCGGCGCGCCGCCGGCGCCCCGGTCAGGCCAAACATGACATTGTCCAGGACGTTCAGATGGGGGAACAGGGCATAGTCTTGAAACACCAGCCCGATACCGCGTTTTTCCGGAGGCAGCGCCCATGACGCCGAGGCCGCCAAGGCGCCGTTGATATGCACTTCGCCTTGCTGCACCGCTTCCAGGCCGGCGGCGATCCGCAACGCCGTGGTCTTACCGCAGCCCGACGGCCCCAGCAGGCAGGTGACCTCACCGGCCTCAACCACGAGGTCGAGGCCGGCGATGGCGCGGGTGGCGCCGAAATCATGGGTGATCTGCCGAAGTTCTAGGGCGGGCGCCATGTCGATCAACGCGGCCTGTCGCTGTGGGCGGGAGGACGACAGGTAGCGCTTCCGCTAGCTTGGCGCAAGGGCCACGCCGGCCGGTCTCACGGCTCGCCGCCGTCGGCCGCCGCTTCGATGTCGAATTGCGCGTCCAAAGGCTCGTCTTCTTCCGCGTCCTCGGGCTCCGGCAATTCATCGGACATGGCGATGCTGGTCAAGCCCACCTGGCGGTCGAGCAAGCCGGCCGCCTTGAGCTCCTCCAGCCCCGGTAACTCGCCCAAATCGCCAAGCGCGAAATGATCAAGGAAGGCCTGTGTGGTGACCCAGGTCAGCGGCCGGCCAGGCGTTTGCCGGCGACGGCCCGGCCGAATCCAACCCGCTTCCAACAGGATGTCGAGGGTGCCGCGGCTGAGGCCAACACCGCGCGTTTCCTCGATTTCGGCGCGGGTGATCGGCTGATGATACGCGATGATGGCCATGGTTTCGACCGCCGCCCGCGACAATTTACGGGGCACCGCCACCTCGATTTGCAGACTGTCGGCCAAGTCCTCGGCGGTCCGGAAAGCCCAAGCGTCGCCAATCCGTGTCAAATTGACCCCGCGCGCCGCGTAATCGGCGATCAGATCGTCCAATACCGCGCGCAGGTCGACCCCCTCGGGCAGCCGGCGCGCCAGATCCACGCTCGACACCGGCGCCGGCGAGGCGAACAAAACCGCTTCGATAACCCGACAATGCGGGCGGCGGTTGTCACGGTCGGCGTCGGCGATCACCGGCAGCGCCGGGTCCTCGCCGCTTTCCTCATCGGTCATGATCCCGGGCTCTCCCGCGATTTCAGATAAATCGGCCCAAAACTGCGGTCCTGTCGCAAATGGATTTCGCCGTCCTTGGCCATTTGCAGGCCGGCGGCGAAGGTCGACGCCACCAGCGACCGTTGCTGTAGGTCGTCGTCTTCATCCCCGACCGCCGGCAAAAAGCTGAATAAAGTGCGCCACGCGGGCACATAGCCGACTAGGCGGCGCAATCGCTGGAGCGCTTCCTCGACCGACACCAAGCCGGTCTCGACGATCTCCAGACTCCGTTGGTCGCCGCGCAATCGAAAATCGCCATAGGCGCGCAGGAGATCGTAAAAAGTGACGTCGAAAACCGGCACCCGCTTGATCGCCAGCCGCTGGGTTTCACCTCGTGGAAATCGCGTCACGCCTAATTGGCCATAGGCCATCAACTTCTCGCCGGCCGCCTGCATGGCCTCCAAGCGGCGCAGTTGCAAGCGCAGGATTTCGGCCATTTCCTGGGTCGAGGGGGCGTCTTCATCGGCTTCCTCGGGCAACAGCAAGCGCGATTTCAGATAAGCCAGCCAGGCCGCCATGACCAAGTAATCGGCGGCCAATTCCAAATTCAGGCGCCGGGCGGCGTTGATGAACTCGACGTATTGCTCGGCCAATTGCAGGATCGAAATTTTGGTCAGGTCGACTTTTTGGTCGCGGGCGAGCGTCAGCAATAGGTCGATCGGCCCCTCAAACCCATCGAGGTTGAGGAACAGCGAGAGCTGCACCGGCGTGCGCCCTTGTCGGTGATCAGGCACGGCGTCTTCGAACGTAGCGCTGTCGGCCATCGGCGATCCCTTTCGCGGGCCCTATAAATGCCCGGCCACGGTCAACACCAGGCGCGCCAACCATTCCGCCGGCATGCCCACCAGCCAGGCGAACACGTTAAGTTGAAAGCCTAACTGATTCCCGACAAACGGTAGCAGAAATATCAACCCCACCAGCAACACCAAGCCATAGCGCTCCATCGCCGCCAGTCGGATCGCCGCCGGATAGGGCAACAGGCTGGTCAAGATCCGACCACCATCCAATGGCGGAATCGGCAGCAGATTGAAAACCGCCAAAATCAGATTTAGGCGAAACAGGTTCAGCAAATTCTGCCCAACCCAGGTGGTCGCCGCCTCCGGCACCCAGGCCAGGACATGCAGCAGCAGGGCCGCCGCCAGGGCCAGAACGATATTGGCCCCGGGCCCGGCCGCCGCCACCACCACCATGTCGCGGCGCGGGTTGCGCAGCCGGGCGACATTAATCGGCACCGGTTTGGCGTAACCGAACAGGAACGGCGCCTGCACCGCCAACAGCAAACCGGGCAAAAGAACGGTCCCGAACCGGTCAATATGGGCTAACGGGTTGAGGGTCACCCGTCCACGGCTTTGCGCGGTGTCGTCGCCGCATAGCCAAGCGGCGTAACCGTGGGCCGCCTCATGTAAGGTCACGGCGAGCAATACCGGCAACACCCACACCGACAGGGTGACCGCGATTTCGCTCAAGATTTCGGTCATGCCGTCGCCGCCGCGGGCATCAAATCGGCCAGTTCGGCCGCCGCCGCCCCGACATCCAGGCTAGCCGTCGTCGGTCGGCGGGCCAAGGCGGCGTCAAACCGCCGCCGGCCGGCGGCGTCGAAATCGCGCGCTTGGTCGGCGACCGCCGCCATCTCGTCCAAATCGCCATTGCAATGCAAGGCGACGTCACAGCCGGCCGCCAGGCAGGCGGCGGCGCGCGCGCCGACGGTGCCGGACAATGCCTGCATCGACAAATCGTCGCTCATCAATAGGCCGTCGAAGCCGATTTCGCCGCGGATCACTTGGTCGATCACCGCCGGCGAGGTGGTCACCGGCCGCGCCGCGTCGTAGGCCGGTATCAGCAAATGGCCAGTCATCGCCAGCGGCAGATCGGCGAGCGCTTGGAAGGGGAGAAAATCATTGGCCTGCAAGTCGGCCGCCGCGGCGTCGATGCGGGGCAGCTCAAAATGGCTATCGACCGCGCCGCGGCCATGGCCCGGCAGATGTTTGATCACCGGCAGAGCGCCGCCGGCCAAAGTGCCCTCGGCGACCGCGCGGCCAAGCGCGCTGACCCGCGCCGGGTCGTCACCATAGGACCGATCGCCAACCACCGCCGGCGCGGCCTGCGGGAAGGCCAGGTCGAGATCGGGCACGCAGTTGACGTCAACACCAAGGGCGGCAAGTTCGGCAGCCATCACGGCGGCGTTAAGGTAGGCGGCGCGCGCCGCCGCCGCGGGATCGACGTCAGCCATGGCGCGGAAGGTCCCTGGCGCCGGGCGCGCGGCCCACACCGGCGGCGCCAGACGTTGCACCCGGCCGCCCTCCTGGTCGATCAAAATCGGCGCCGCCCAGCCCAGGCAGTCCCGCAGCGCGTCGGTCAGGGCGCGCAGTTGCGCCGGCGCTTGGCAGTTACGTTTGAAAAGAATGAAGCCCGCCGGCGCAACCGCTTGGAAAAACCGTCGCTCGGCGACGCTTAACCGCTCAGCGGCCAAGCCGAAAATGATCGCTCTCATCGAAGGGCGCTCACCGGTGCTTAAGGTTTGACCACCAGGCACGGCTGTTTGCGGGCTCGCAAGGTCGCGCAGATTTTACGGGCCTCGGCGCGCGCCACCATGCCGGCTTGGATGCGGTAGAAGACCCCCTTGGCGCCCAAATCGACTTTTTGACTGGCGAAGGTGAGCGAACCCAGCACGTCCTTGTTCTTGCGCTGGAGGCGCGCCCATTCGGCGCGCGCCGCTTTGGCCGAGCGGACCGCCGCGATCTGCACCCGATAGGTGCCGGCCGCCGGTTTAGCCACCGCCTTGGCCACCTGTGTTGGTTTGCTCTCGGCTCGCGGCGTCGCGGAAGTCGGCGCCTGAACCGGGTTTTTGGGGGCCGCCGCCGCCTTTGGCGCGGCCGGCGCTTCCGCCGCCTTCGGCGCGGCCGATCCTTCGACCGCCTTCGGCGGCGGGGGTATCAAACTGGCGCGGGCCGCCGGGGCCGTCTCGGTGGCTCCGTCGGCGGCCGGTTTGGCGGGCGGTGGCAAAGGCGTCTCAGGAGGCGGTAAAAGGCGTTCGACACGCTGCTCACCACCTTCGCTGACCCCTTCAAAAATCACCTTATCGCGATTGGGCACAGCCATGCCTCCAGGGTCGCTGGGCTTGATTTTAACCGGTTTTCCGGGCGCCTTGATCAGTGGGGCCACCGCCTCACTGCCGGCCTGGCGACCTTGGTCGTAAGCGTACCACACAATCGCCACAAATACCGCCAGGGCCCCGAGGGCCAGGGCGATCGACACAAAACGACCACTATCCTGAGGCGCTTCTTCAAGGATTGGCGGCGGGCCCGGCTGCACGTTATCGCGTGGGATCCCCGAGCTCTCGTCTCCAGATGCCATAATCACATCTCCTCCACAGGCTCGACGCCAATCAACCGCAGCCCGGTGGCGATCACCGACTGGGCGGCCCGAACCAGGGCCAAGCGCGCGCGGGTAAGCTCGGGCGCGTCATCGACAATGAACCGCAAACGCGCATCATCGCGTCCACGGTTCCACAGGCCATGAAAAGCCGCCGCGAGATCGCCCAGATAAAAGGCGATGCGATGCGGCTCGTGGCTTTCGGCCGCGCTTTCGATCAGCCGCGGCCAGCCCGCAAGAACCTTGATCAGAGCAAGCTCATCCGGTGCGGTCAAGTGCCGCTTGTCGGCCGCTGTCAACCACGCCACCCGCGCCGCCGGGTCGGCCGGCATGTCGCCGGCATGGCGCAGCACGGAGGCCGCCCGCGCGTGGGCGTATTGCACGTAAAAAACCGGGTTGTCGCGGGATTGCTCGCGCACCTTGGCGAAATCGAACTCCATCGATTGATCGTTGCGGCGCGTCAACATGATGAACCGTAAAACATCGCGGCCAACCGAATCGATGACATCGCGCAAGGTCACGAAATTGCCGGCCCGTTTGGACATGCGCACCGGTTTGCCATCGTCCATCATATGCACCAGTTGGCAGATTTTGATGTCCAATACGCCGCCGCCGTCGGTGACCGCGCTGACCGCCGCCTTCATGCGTTTCACATAGCCGGCGTGATCGGCGCCCCAAATATTGATCATATCGCCGTAGCCACGTCGGTATTTGTCCAGATGATTGGCGATGTCGTTGGCGAAATAGGTCCAACTGCCATCGGATTTTTTTAGCGGCCGGTCGACGTCGTCGCCAAAATCGGTGGCGCGGAACAACGTTTGCGGGCGCGGCTCCCAGTCCTCCGGTGTTTTGCCCTTGGGCGGCTCCAACACGCCGGTGTAGAGCAGTCCACCGGTTTCAAGAGCGGCGAAGGCCTCGTCAACGCCGCCGCTTTCAACCAATTGCCGTTCCGAAGCGAAATGGTCCATCTCAACCCCCAGATGGGCCAGATCGGCGCGTATTTCGGCCATTAAATGGTCGATCGCGAAAGCGCGCACCGGCGCCAACCACTCCGCCTCGGGCATGTCGCGCCAGCGCGCGCCGTCCCGCGCCGCCAGGGCGGCGCCGACGTCGCGCAGATAAGCGCCGGGATAGTAGCCCTCGGGGATGGCGTCGATGGTCTCGCCCAATGCTTCGCGGTAACGCAGAAAGGTCGAGCGGGCCAAGGTGTCGACCTGGGCGCCCGCGTCGTTAATGTAATATTCCTTCAGCACCTCGTAACCGGCCTTGATCAGCAGCGCCGCCAAGGCGTCGCCGACCACCGCGCCGCGGGCATGGGCGGCGTGCAGGGGGCCGGTCGGGTTGGCCGAGACATATTCCACCAGCACTTTGCGCCCGGCACCCATCGCGCTGTCCCCGAAATGCCGCCCCTCGGTCAGCACCGCGTCCAGGACACGCCACCAGACATGGTCGCCGAGGCGCAAATTGAGAAAGCCCGGCCCGGCGACGTCGGCGCTGACGATCTCATGACCATCGACCACGCGTTCGGCGACGGCGGCGGCCAGGTCGCGCGGCTTCATACCGGCCGGCTTGGCCAACACCATGGCCAGGTTGCTGGCCACGTCGCCATGGCTCGGATCGCGCGGCGCCTCGACCGCGATCCGTGACAGGTCTAGCGCCGCGGGCAAGACTTTGTCGGCGCACATGGCCGCGACCGTGGCGGTTAACTTCTCGGACGCAAGAGCGAAAACATTCATCGGCTTAGCTTTTCACGGTCGGATCGAACAAACGTTTGTGTTCCAGCAAGGCGTAACGGTCGGTCATGCCGGCGATGTAATCGGCGACCAGGCGGGCGCGCTGGTGGCGATCGCCGTCGATGGCGCCCTGCCAACTGCTGGGCAGGCAATGGGGCTCATCCATGAAAATTTGAAATAGCTCGCTGACGACGCGCTCGGCCTTACTGGTCATGCGGTTGACCTTATAATGACGATAGACGTTGTCGAAAAGAAAGGCTTTCAGAACCAGATTGCGTTTTTGCATGGCGGCGCTGAAAGCCACCATCGGCGCGGCGGCGGCGCGCACCTCCGCCGGCGCGGCGACCGCGTTATCGGACAAGCGGCGGCGGCTTTCGGCCAAGAGGTCGCCGACCATGGCGCCAATCATGCGCCGCACCAACTCTTGAATCCGCCGGCCATTGTCCAAACCGGGATGCAGGCGGTCGACCTCGACCAGAACCTCGCCGACCAAATCCACCTCGCGCAGGGCGTCGATCTCCAACAATCCGGCACGCAAGGCGTCATCGATGTCATGATTGTTATAGGCGATGTCATCGGCGATGGCGGCGACCTGCGCCTCGGCGCTGGCGAACTGGCTGAGCTCCAACGGCCAGCGCGCGTCGAGGGCGGCAATGAACGGACGCAGCTTGTCGCGGCTCTCGCCCGGGGCCAGCAGCGGACCATTATGTTTGACCACCCCCTCAATGCACTCCCAGGTCAAGTTGAGACCGTCGAATTCCGGATAGCGTTGTTCCAACGACAACAGAATCCGCACGGTCTGCTCGTTGTGATCGAAACCGCCGAGGGTCGCCATCGATTGGTCCAGGGCGCGCTCACCGGCATGGCCGAACGGCGTGTGGCCAAGGTCATGGGCCAACGCCAAAGCCTCGGTCAAATCCTCGTTCAAACCCAGCGAGCGGGCGATTGAACGGGCGATTTGAGCGACCTCCAGACTGTGGGTCAGGCGGGTGCGAAAATAATCGCCCTCGTGATAGACGAATACCTGGGTCTTGTAAGCCAGCTTGCGGAAAGCGCCAGCGTGCAAGATCCGGTCGCGGTCACGCTGAAAACAACTGCGTTCGGCCGATGCCGGCTCCGGCCATTGTCGTCCCCGGCTGGCGTCCGGATGGCACGCGTAAGCTGCCCAGGTCATCCTCGTCTCCTCGAAGCCGCCAGCGGTCCCGGCGCGGCCGCGACCCCTCTGCCCACGGTCGCGCGGACCCTACAGTGTAACGCCCCCGCTGTCATCAGCGCCCCGCCGTGATTGACGGTTGCAATCGAGGTGCGACCGCTTACATTCCCAAAACATAAACCACATCGGGTCGTCATCATGGAACGCATCTTCAATGTGACCGCCAACGCCGCCCGCCGGATCGAAACCTTGATCGCCGCGGAAGGCCAGGACGGCGCGCGCATGCGTGTCGAGGTTTTGGGCGGCGGCTGTTCCGGCTTTCAATATCAGTTCAAATTCGACGACTCGACGGCCGATGACGACCACATCTTCGCTGCCAATGGCGTCGAAGTGATCGTTGACGACGTGTCGCTGGATTTGTTGAACGGCGCCGAACTTGACTATGTCGAGGAACTGATCGGCGCCTATTTTCAGGTCAACAATCCCAACGCCGCTTCGTCCTGCGGCTGCGGCACTTCCTTTTCAATCTAAGCGGCTTCCCGCTTTAAACGGCACGCTTAAACGACGTACGCTCCGTCGCCGCTGGTCACCGATTTCCAATCGATGAATTCGTGGAAGCCAAAAGCGCCGTTCTCGCGCCCGTTGCCGGATTGCTTGGCGCCGCCGAAGGGCACGTCGACATCCGGATAGCCGCCGTTGACCGAAATCAAGCCGGCGCGTAACTGACGGGTGACGCGCGCCGCGCGCAGACCGTCGCCGGTGTGTAGGTAAGCGGCCAGACCGTAAGGCGTGTCATTGGCCAAAGCGACCGCCGCCGCCTCATCGGCGACCGACATGATGGCGAGGACCGGCCCAAAGATTTCCTCGCGCGCCAGGGTCATGTCTGGCGTCACATCGGCGAAGACCGTTGGCCGCACGTAATAGCCGCGGTCCATGCCCGCCGGCCGGCCGGGGCCGCCGGCGACCAAGCGCGCGCCCTCGTCAAGGCCGGTTTGGATATAGTCTTGAATCCGCGCGAATTGGCGTCGGTTGACCACCGGTCCCAAATGATCGCCATCCGTCGCCGGATCGCCGACGCGGGTGGCCTCGGCCTCGGCGGCGGCGCGCACGACCACCTGGTCATAAATCGACCGCTCGGCCAGGAGACGGGTCGGCGCGTCGCAAGTTTGGCCGCTATTGGCGAAACAGGCCGCCACGCTCCATCGCACGGCAGCGGCGACATCGGCGTCGGCGAAAATCAAATTGGGGGATTTGCCGCCCAATTCCAGGGCCACGCGCTTAATCGTCGGGGCCGCCGCGATGCTGATCGCAGTGCCGGCGCGCGCCGATCCGGTGAACGACACCAAATCGACCTGGGGATGGGCGGCCAACGCGCCGCCGGCGCCCGCGCCATCGCCCTGGACCAGATTGAAAACCCCGGCCGGCACACCGGCGGCATCGATCACCTCGGCGAAAAGATGGGCCGATAGCGGGGCGAATTCGCTGGGTTTCAAGACACAGGTGCAGCCCGTCGCCAACGCCGGCGCGACCTTGGCGATGACCTGGTTGATCGGCCAATTCCAGGGCGTGATCAGGGCCGCGACACCGACCGGCTCGGCCAGAATTTGACTGCCGCCGCGCGGTGACGGGGCGGCGAACGGGAAATCCGCCATCGCCTCCAGCGTCGCGTCGATGTGCTGGCTGCCGGTGGGCGCTTGTTGGGCGCGGGAAAAGCGCATGGGCGTGCCCATTTCGCGCCGCATGGCGACCGCGAATTCCTCGCGGCGCGCTTCATAGGCGGTGCGCAATCGCTCCAGCACCGCCATCCGCTCGGCGGGGGTCGACAAAGACCAGCTTGGAAAAGCGGCGCGGGCGGCGGCGACCGCCCGGTCGACATCGGCGCGGCCGCCCAGGCTAATGGTTTCGATGACTGTTTCATGGGCCGGGTCGATGACCTCAAAGGCCGTGCCGTCCACCGGATCGACCCAGGCGCCGTCGATATAAAATTGCCGCAAACGGTCCATCGCCGCCTCCCCTCGCTGTCCGGCCTACTTGCCAGGGACGGCGCCGCCGGGTCAATGCTTGTCGCGGGAAAGGAGACGCCGGCGACGCCAGCGGCCGGCTACAGGCTACGCAGTTCGGCCAGAAACCCCTCGACCTCATTGGCCAGGCCCTCACTGTCGGCGGACAGCCGGTTGGCGGCCTTCAGCAAAATTTCCGCCGATTGGCCGGTGGCCTGCGACACCTCGGTCACACCGGCGATATTGCCGGTCACCTCGGCGGTCGCCGTGGACTGCTTTTTCACCGCCGAGTCAATGGCGCCGGCGATCGCGCTAAGCTCATTGATAGTGCCGTTGATATCGCTGATGCTGTCGACCGTCTTACGGGTCGCCGCTTGCATTTCCTTGACCTGGGCGCCAATGCCCTCGGTCGCGGTGGCGGTTTGCCGGGCCAGATTTTTCACCTCCGAGGCGACCACCGCGAAACCCTTTCCGGCGTCGCCGGCGCGGGCCGCCTCAATCGTCGCGGTGAGCGCCAGCAAATTGGTTTGCTCGGCGATATTGTTGATCAAACTGACGACAGTGCCGGTTTGCTCGGCCGCCTGGGCCAAAGCGGTGATCCGATCGGTGCCTTCGCGGGCGATGGCGACGGCGGCGTCCCGTTGCGCGGCCGAGCGTTCAACCTGGGTCGAAATCTCGTCAATCGTCTGTATCAGCGATTGGGCCGAGGTGGCCAGGGCCGTGGACTGGTCGACCGTCGCCGCCGCCGCCGCCGATAAGGTCTCGGCGGTACCCTTCAGTTCGGTCGACGCCACCGACACGGTGTCGACGACACCTGTCACCTCATTCTCGAATTGATCGGTGATGGCGATCTGCTTGGTGATCACCGACCAACTCACCATCATGCCCACATAGGCGCCGTTTTTATCCATCACCGCCGACGCCTTCAGCAGCAGCGTTTGGTCGCCGACGCGAATGCGCGCGCTGTGCGGCAGATTATTGGGATCCGACAACAACGCTCGTTGATGCTCGGGGTGTTTATGGAAAACGTCGATACTGGTGCCGACCAGATTTTCCGGGTCGACCGGCAGGAATGCCCGCAAATCCTTAAGATTCTCGATGGTCGTGCGGTTGGCGTAAATGATCACAAAGGTCTTGGGATCGGCCATCATCACGTTGATCGGCATCTCGTCCAGCATCTGCAAAAGGCTATCGGTGCGGGCCTCGCGCGCCACCCGCGCGGTTACAACCCGCCAGGTCACACAGGGCATGAGATAACGCCCGTCGGGGTTGTGGATCGCTGACACCGTTAATTCGAGCGATTGCGCGCCCAAGGCGACGACCTCGCAATGGGGCAGTTTTTGCGGCTGTTCCATGATCCGCGACAAGGTCCCCGGACGGGGGTGAAAAATATCAACCGAGGTGCCGCAGAGTTCGTCGGCGGCGATGCCCAAATCGTCGGCGATGCGCGCCGCCGTCTCGCGCGCCACCCGGTTCGCGAAGGTGACGCGATGATCGATCGGGTCGCAGAGCATGGTCGCCACCGGC
>NZLB01000172.1 GCA_002694075.1 Nisaea sp. | reverse complement strand
AGACCAGCGGCATAAAGGCCGCCAAGGTGGTCGCGGTAGAGGCGATAATCGGCCAGGACATGCGGTGGGCGGCCTCGATGTAGGCGCGCCGGCGGTCCATGCCATTGGCCATGTTCCGGTCGGCCAATTCGGTGACCACGATGGCCCCGTCGACCAGCATCCCAACGGCCAGGATTAAGCTGAACAAGACCACGATGTTCATGGTCAGGCCGAGATTCGACAAGGCCAGAATGCCGAGCAGGAACGAGCCGGGAATGGCAATGCCAACCAAACCGGCCGAACGCAAGCCGAGAGCCGCGATGATGATCACCATGACCAGGAGAATGGCGCTGGTGACGTTGTTTTGCAGGTCGCTCAGCATGGTGCGAATGCGCCGCGATTCGTCATTGGAAAAGCTGACCGTCACGCCTTCCGGCCAGTCGGCGGTTTCGGCGGCGACCACCGCGCGCACCTTTTCATTGGTCTCGATGATGTTTTCACCGATGCGTTTGGAGACCTCGATGGCCAGCGCCGGTTTGCCGTTCAGGCGGGCGACCCGGGTGCGATCCTTCAGAACCCGGCGCACCATCGCCAAATCGCCCATGCGCACAACCGCATCACCATTGACCTTGACCGGCTGGTTAAGGATATCGGCGGCCGATTTGAACAGGCCCGGCACCTTGATCGGAAAGCTGCCGGTGCCGCTGTCCAATTTACCGGCGGCGACCAACCGATTGGAACGGTTGAAGATCTGCAGTACTTCGACGGCGTCCAACCCATAGCTGCCAAGCGCCACCGGATCGGCGATGACTTCCAGCAATTCATCCCGGCCGCCGGTCAGATTGGCCTCCAACACACCGGCGATGGCCTGAATCTCATCACGCAGGCGGCGCGCGTAGCGCAGTAATTCCCGCTCGCCGACATCGCCGGCGACGGTCACCACCAAAACCGGCATGAGGCTGAGATTAACCTCGCTGACGGTCGGCTCGTCACTGTCTTCCGGCAGATCTTTCTTGGCGCGGTCGACCTCTTCACGGACATCGTCCAAGGCCTGGTCGATGTCGAAGCCGGCGGTGAATTCCAGCAGCACGAAGCCGCCGCCTTGGAAGGCGTTGCTGCTGATCTCCTTGACCCCGTCGATCGCCCGCACGGCGTCCTCGATCGGCCGCACAAGCATCTTCTCGGAATCCTCGGGTGAAATGCCGTCATGGTGCAACGAAATATAAACATTGGGGATGTTGACGTCGGGATTGGCCTCTTTGGGAATCCCTTGATAGGCCACGGCGCCGGCCACCAAAATCAGCAGCAGAACGGAAATACTGGTACGGCCGCGTTTGACGGCGGCTTCGATCACCCCCCTCATTGCGTCAAACCAGCGGCCGCGATGGGCATCGCCGTCGCCTCGACCAGGTCTCCGGCGGTGACGAAATCTTGACCCACGGTGATCACTTCGGCGCTGTCGGGCAGGCCACTGACATAAGCCAGATTGTCGCGAATTCCGATGATGGTCACCGGTATGAAGGCGACCTTGTCGGCGTCATCGACCAAATGCACACCCAGGCTGCCGGTCTTGTTCAGGACCAGGATCGAAGGCGGCAGGCGATGGGCCGGCCGCGGCGGTAGCGCGATCACCAGGCGCACGGTGGCGCCGGCGACCCAGGCGAGGTCCGCGTTGGGCGCCTCCAACTCGACCCGAAAGGTGCGCGTGGCCGGGTCGGCGCGGCGCGCGACATAGCGGATCACGCCGTCAAGCCGGCGGCCATCCATTAAACTGGCTTGGCCGACTTGGCCAACCTGGAGTTTGAGAAAATCCTTTTCCGGGATATCGGCGACCACCACGATGGGGTCCAAATCGATCAAGGTGGCGACCGGGTTGCCGATTTTAATGTAATCGCCGATTTCCGCCGTTCGGTCGTTGACGATGCCGGCGAAAGGCACGGTGACGCGGGTTTTCTCAATCCGCTCGCGGATTGCCGCCAGGGTCGCCTCGGCGGCGCGCAGATCGGCTTCGGCGCGGGCTTGCCGGGTGCTTGCCTCAAAGCCTTTGGCGGCCAGCGCGCGCGCCGCCTTAACCTCGAGACGGCGCTGTTTCAACCGCGCCTCGGCGCCGGCCAATTGGCTTTGCAGATCGCCCATGTCAAAGCGCAGAATGCTCGCGCCGGCTTTTACGCGGGCGCCTTTCTCGACATCGATACGGGTCACTTTACCGGCTATTTCGGCGCGGATCACCGCACTGCGATGGGCGGCGGTGGCGGCGGTCGCGATCAAACGCTCGGTATAGGGTTCGGCCCGGCTGACGAAGGTGCGTACCCGGGTGCGCGGCACTTCGCGTTCGCTGGCGGCTTGGGTGGCGCTTTCGGGTTGGCGGGCGGTCGCCGTCTCGTCGAATTGCCCGGACAGGATCCAGCCGGCCGCCGCGATGGCGACCAGGGCCGCCAAAAAGATCGAACTTCTAAAGATGGACATTCGAAGCGGGCTCCCGGCCACTACCTGCGCGTGACGAATATACGTTGTTCAAACGCGAAGCGTTCACCCTCGCGTCGGGGTCGTCGCCGTCCGTCAGGTGGGCATTCCGCTGTTTGATTCAAGACGCCGCCGCGCCGCCTTTCAGCGGGCCGGCCGCGAGGATGGCGGTCGGATGAACGGCCAGGGTTCGGTGAACTCGCCAACCGGCACCTCGATAATGGCCGGGCCACGTTGCTTGAAGGCTTGCTTTAAAGCCGCGCGCAAGCCTTCCGGCCCATCGGCGCGGAGGCCCAGGGCGCCGAAACTCTCGGCCAGTTTGACAAAATCCGGATTGGTCAGATCGGAGGCGATGACCTTGCCGTCATGCTCCAGTTTTTGCTGGCGGCGGACATTGCCGTAATGGCCATCGGCGAACACGATGGCGACGATGTCGAGGTTGTGATGCACCGCGCTGGCCAGTTCCGGCATGGTGTACATGAAGCCACCGTCGCCATTGACCGAGATCACTTTTTTGTCGGGATGGGCCGCCGCCACGCCAAGGGCGGTGGCGAAGCCATAGCCCAGCGTGCCCTGATAGCCGGGGGTGACCATGGTACGGGGCCGATAGACCGGGAAACCAACCCGGGCGACGTAACCGACCTGAGTGAATTCATCGACGAAAAAACCGTCCTCCGGCAGTTCATCGCGGATTACCTCGAGAAAGGCCATTTGCGGCCCGAGCCCGTCGACCAAATGCTGGTGGGTGCTCGCCTTGAGGGCGGTCAACTCGTCCTCGCGCGAGGCGCGCCTCGGGTTATGCGCCGGCACCGCGTCGACCAGCGCCGCGGTGACCAGGGCGCTATCCCCAACGATGCCGATGGTCGGCGCCATCACGCGCGTCAATTCGGTTGGGTCGATATCGATGTGGATGACTTTCAAATCGTCGTCGACGCCCCAATACATCCGCTCCGGCTGCAGCCGGCAGCCGATGGAGAGGGCGACATCGCACTCCGCCCATAGGGCGTTGCCGGCCGGATGCACCTGGGCCAGGTAATGGCGCTCGTCGAGGATCCCGCGGCCGTTTTGATAGGCCACCACCGGCGCCTGTAACATCTCGGCCAGGGCGCGCACCTCGGCGGCCGCGTGATAGGCGCCCGACCCGACGAAAATCATCGGCGCCTTGGCCGCGCCGAGCATTTTGGCGGCCGCCGCGATCAGGTCCGGATCGGCTTCCGGCGGGCGCACCTCAACCGCCGCCTCAGGCGCCGGCACCAGACTTTCCAGGCCCATCATATCCATCGCCATCTCAACCGTGACCGGCCGTGGCCGGCCCCCTTGCAAGTGGCGAAAGGCTTCGTCCATGGCCGCCGGTGCGTCGACCGGATGATCGATCCGATGGACCCATTTATTAACGCTGGCCAGGGTGCCTGGCTGGTCGCGGATTTCGTGCAGCAGGCCATAGCCGCGGTCAATCGCGGCGGCGTTGATTTGCCCGGTGATCGCCAGCACCGGTTGGCTACAGCCATAGGCGGTCGACAGGGCGGCGGTGGTGTTCAAAATACCGGGGCCGGGAACGACCGCGAAGGCGCCGACCCGGCCGGTCGCGATGGCGTAGCCGAAGGCCATATAGGCGGCGCCTTGCTCATGGCGGGCGTTGAGGACGCGGATGGCGTTGCGCTTGTCGTAGACGGCGTCGAAGAAATGGTTCAACTGCACGCCGGGCAGGGCGAACAGGGTATCGACGCCGTTGCGCAACAAGCCTTCGACCATCGCCGCGCCTCCGGTCATGCGCGCTGTTTTCATGGCGGTCATCGGTTGTCTCCCAAAGCGGTATCCGGGCCGTGTATCGCCCGCCAGAGTTTGTGTGGCCCCAACGGCATGTCGAGATGCTCAACACCGGCCTCGCGCAGGGCGTCGTGGATGGCATTGGCGAGCGGGCCGGGCGCGCCGATCGACGACAACTCGCCGACGCCTTTGACGTCGAGCAAGCTATGCGGACTGGCGGT
>NZLB01000171.1 GCA_002694075.1 Nisaea sp. | reverse complement strand
CCGCTGTGATAAGGGCCGGTGACCACCGCGCATAGGGTACTGGCCTGGGGGGCGCCGGCCTGGGGCGCCTGGCTCATGGGCTGGATCTCCTACACTGGCGCCGCGAGGCAACACGCGAGATTAATTGTGTTTTTTCTCTCATAGGTTTATTTCCCCATGATTGCCGGGCGAGGGTAAGAAAAAATCCCCACCGTCGACGCGCCGGTGCTATGACGCAGAACCGGATGCCGCCGGTCGCGCACCGGCAAAAAGGAGCTTAGCCATGGCCGCCGATCCCATTGCCGCCATTCCCGAGGCCGAGGCGACCGGCGACACCGCCGCCCTGTTCGCCGACATCCGCGCCACCCTCGGCTTGCCGGTGGTCAACCTGGTGTGGCGCCATTTGGCGACCATTCCAGGCGGCCTGCCGTGGACCTGGGACCAGGTCAAGCCGTTCTACGTTTCCGGAGCGGTGGAGCGGGCCGCCGCCTCGTTCCTCGCCCACCAGGAAATGACCGCGCCCTTTCGTCCGAGCCCGGCAACGCTGGCCGCCGCCGGCGTCACGGCCGACGACCTGCCGGTGATCCGGGCGATCATCGACAGCTATCACCGCGGCAACGCGATGAACATTATCGCCCTCACCCTGCCTTTATCGGCGGCCAGCGACAGCGCGCCGGCGACCTTGCGACCGGCGCGCCTACCGGTGGTCGCCGACCTCGCCATTCCGGCGCTGCCACCGTTGGACGGCCTGCCCGCCGACCATCGCCAAGTCGTCATGGAATTGAACGCTTTCGGCCAACGACCGGGCGATCCAGTGGTCGCCAGCATGTACCGGCATCTGGCGCCCTGGCCGGGTCTGCTGGCGCTGACCGCCGCTATGCTGGCGCCGGTCGCCGGCGATGGCCGGCTGGGCACGCTGATCGCCGGCGCCAATACCCAGGCCGACGCCCACGCCGCCGCCCTGCGCGCCGAAGGCGGCCAAATTGACGGCCGACAAGCGCCCAATGGGGTGCCCGCCGCGCTGACCCGCTTCACCGGCGATGTCATCGCCCGCATGGTGCCGATCTGCGGGATGTTACGCGCGGCCTTGGCGGCGGAGGGTGATCAGGGCTAACATTCGCGTTATTCGCCCGCGCCGGCCGGGCGCGCACCGATGGAGCTTAAGCCATGCCGTTAGATATCGTTCGTTCCACGTGTCCGCACGACTGTCCTTCGGTGTGTGCGCTCGAAGTCGAAATCCTCGACGACGGTACGGTCGGCCGTGTGCGCGGCGCCAAGGACAACAGCTACACCGCCGGCGTGGTGTGCGCCAAAACCGCCCGCTACCGCGAGCGCATCCACCACCCGGACCGGCTGACGCAACCGCTGTTGCGAACCGGCGCCAAAGGGAGCGGCGAATTCGCGCCCATCGACTGGCCGGAAGCCCTCGACCGGGTCGCCGAGGCGTTCCGTGAACGCAGCCAAAAATATGATCCCACCACCGTTTGGCCGTATTATTTCGCCGGCACCATGGGCTGGGTACAGCGCAACGGCATCGACCGCTTCCGCCATGATCTGGGCTACTCGGGCCAAATCGCTAATATCTGCACCTTTCCCGCCGACGCCGGTTGGCGCGCCGGAGTCGGTAAGATTATGGGGCCGGACCCCCGTGAAATGGCCGAGTCCGATCTGATCATCAGTTGGGGCGGTAACCCGGTGACGACCCAGGTCAATGTTATGACCCATGTCGCCCGTGCCCGCAAAAACGGCGCCAAGTTCATTGTCGTCGACGTCTATCGCACGCCCAGCGTGGAGGCCGCCGACGACGCCTATATCCTGCGGCCGGGTACCGACGTGGCGTTCGCCTGCGCGCTGATGCATGTGCTGTTCCGCGACGGTTTCGCCGACCGCGATTATCTCGCCAATTTCGCCGCCGACGCCCAGGAATTCGAGGCCCATTTGGCCGATAAAACCCCGGAATGGGCGGCAGCGATCACCGGCATCCCGGCCCAGCGGATTGTCGACTTCGCGCATCTCTATGGACGCACCGAAAAGGCCTTTATCCGGGTTGGCTACGGCTTTTCCCGCTCGCGTAACGGCTCGCAGCAATTGCACGCGGTGACCTGTTTGCCGACGGTCACCGGCAAATGGCCAGTGCGCGGTGGCGGCGCCTTTTACAACAACCGGGATATTTACGCCGGCACCTTCGATCAGACCTTGATCCAGGGCCTCGACGTGAAGAACCCGGCGGTGCGTATGCTCGACATGTCGCGCATCGGCCCGGTCTTGGTGGGCGAGGACGCGGTCGTCAAACAAGGCCCGCCGGTCACCGCGATGATCGTCCAGAACACCAACCCGGCGGTGGTCGCGCCGGAGACCATGAAAGTCCACGCCGGTTTCCGGCGCGAGGATTTTTTCCTGTGCGTGCATGAGCAATTCATGACCGACACCGCCAAATTCGCCGATATCGTGCTGCCGGCGACGATGTTCCTGGAGCATGACGACATTTATTCCTCCGGCGGGCACGGCCATTTCCATTTCGCGCCGAAAGCCATCGACGGCCCGGCAGGCTGCCGCAGCAATCATTATGTGCTGTCGGAACTGGCCCGCCGCCTTGGCAGCACCCATCGCGGCTTCCAAATGAGCGAGTTGGAAATCATCGACGAAACCTTGACCACCGCCGGACTTGGCGGTTTGGACGGGATCAAGGACCAGCGCTGGATTGATCTCCAGCCGGATTTCGACACCTCGCATTTCTTGGGTGGCTTTCCGACCGAGCACGGCCGCTTCCGCTTTAAGGTCGATTGGGCCAGCCTCGGCCCCTATCCCGAAGGGCTAACGCCCTTGCCCGATTACAGCGCCGCCGTGATCGACGCCGCCGACGCCGCGCACCCGCTGCGCCTGGTGGTGCCGCCGGCGCGCAACTACCTCAACTCCAGCTTCACCGAAACCCCGACCAGCATCGCCAAGGAGGCCCGGCCGACGGTCAAAATCCATCCCGACACGGCCGCCGCCCAGGATATCGCGGACGGCGATTTAGTCACCCTGGGCAACCGCCTAGGGACGGTCGGCGTCCACGCCGAGGTGTTTAGCGACCTGCAACCCGATGTCGTCATCGTCGAGGGGATTTGGCCCAATGGCGCCTTTCCCGGCGGCCTGGGCATCAATGTTTTGGTCAGCGCCGATCCCGGCCGGCCGGCGAGCGGCGGCGTGTTCCACGACACCGCGGTGTGGTTGCGCAAGGGATTCGACGGCTAACACCCCCGAGGCCACCACCCCTAAACCTCCCCCGATCCTGCCCCCAAGCCGCCCAATCGACCATCTCCCGGGTCTTCTCCTGGGCCTTCCCCGGGGCCTCTAATGGGCCTTCCCTGGGGCCTCCACTGGGGCCTCCACTGGGGCCTCCACTGGGCCTTCCTTGCGGGACCTCCCTGGGGCGCGATAACGCTTGACTTCGGGCGGCGCCGGCGCTTTTTTCGGTGCGCAATTGCAAGTCAATCGCATTCAATCCCTTTGCCAAGGCCAAAGCCGCGATGTTGTTGCCGCGCCTCTCCGCCCCCGTTCGCCGCGCGTGGACCGATGACTGATGTGACGCCCGAGATGACGGCGCGGGCGCGTCCCGCCGGCGCGCCATGGTCGGTCCTGGCCATGGCCGTGGCGATGGTGGTCATGCTGCCGACTTTGGCGATCGTGTGGGTGGCGTTTTTCCCGGCCGAGAATATCTGGCCGCATCTCTTGGAGACCGTGTTGCCGGTCTATCTGCGCAACACTTTGGTCCTGATGTGTGGGGTCGGTGTCGGTGTGCTGGCGGTCGGCACCGGCGGCGCCTGGTTGGTGGCGATGTGCGATTTTCCGGGTCGGCGGATGTTCGAGTGGGCCTTGCTGCTGCCCCTGGCGATGCCGGCCTACGTCATCGCCTATGTTTACACCGACCTATTGGAATACGCCGGCCCGTTTCAAACTTGGCTGCGCACGCTGTTTGGGTGGCGCGCCAAAACCGACTATTGGTTTCTGGAAATCCGCTCGATGGGCGGCGCCGTGGCGATGATGACCTTGGTACTTTACCCTTATGTCTACGCGATGGCGCGGGCCGCCTTTATCGAGCAATCGGTCGGCGTGCTGGAGGTCAGTCGCACTCTCGGACGCGGGCCCTGGCGCGCGTTCTTCGAGGTCGCCCTGCCCCTGGCGCGGCCGGCGGTGATGGTCGGCCTGACGCTGGCGCTGCTCGAGACGCTAAATGATTTCGGCACCGTCGATTACTTCGCGGTGCGCACTTTGACGGCCGGTATTTTCGACGTTTGGTACGGCATGGGTAATGCCGGCGGCGCCGCCCAAGTGGCCGTAGTAATGCTGGTTCTGGTCTTGGGCTTGATCACGCTCGAACGGTTTTCCCGCCGCCGCCAACGCTTTCACCACACCACCAGCCGCGTGCGCCCGGCCGCGCGCCAACGCCTGAGCGGATGGGCCGGCGCGGCGGCGGCGGGCCTCTGCGCGCTGCCTATCGTCATCGGTTTCCTGCTGCCGGGCGGGCGCTTGGCCTATTACGCGGTGGTTCATTTCGAGCGGTCGTGGAGCCACGCCTTCCTGGAATTGGCCGCCAACAGCTTGACCATGGCGGCGGCGGCGGCGGTCATCGCCACCACCGTTGGCCTGGCCATGGCCTATGCCTGTCGCCTCAGGCCCAGCCCGGCGGTGCGTGGCGCGACGCGTTTGGCGACTCTCGGCTACGCCGTGCCAGGGGCGGTGTTGGCGGTCGGGGTGATCCTGCCGCTGGCAGCCTTCGACAATATTGTCGACGGCGCCGCGCGCGCCTATTTCGGGCTGTCGACGGGTCTCTTGCTAAGCGGCACCGTGGTTGCCTTGCTGTTCGCGTACACCGTGCGGTTCGTGACCGCCGCCCATGGCGCCGTCGACGCCGGCTTGGCCAAGATCACGCCGTCCATGGACATGGCCGCGCGCACCCTTGGCAAAGGGCCGGGCCAGACCCTGCGCCTGGTGCATATGCCGATGATGCGCGGCAGTTTGCTGACCGCCGTGATCCTGGTGTTTGTCGACACCATGAAGGAACTACCGGCGACTTTGGTCCTGCGGCCGTTTAATTTCGAAACCTTGGCGACCCATGTCTATCAGTTTGCCTCCGACGAGATGTTGGAGGATTGCGCCCTCGCCGCCCTGGCCATTGTGCTGACCGGGATCCTGCCGGTGATCTTGCTGAGCCGGACCATCACCGGCGGCGGCGCCGACCGGCGCGTGCTGTGACGGGGGCGACGCGCGCCGCCGACCGGGCGGTTTACGGCCGCCTCTCGTTTTTCTACGCCAGCTATTTCTTGCTGGCCGGGTTGATGCTGCCTTATTGGCCGGTGTGGCTCAACGCCCGCGGCCTGTCGGTGACCGATGTTGGGCTGGTGCTGTCGGCCAGCTATTGGCTGAAAACCGTGGTCCAGCCGCTGATCGCCCGACGCGCCGACCAGGCCGGCGAAAACCGCCGGATCATGGTGATCCTGGCCGCCCTGGCCGTGCTCGCCATGGCCAGCCTGACGGTCGGCGAGAGCTTGTGGCTGGTCGCCCTGATGGCCTTGGTGGTGGCCAGTTTTCAGCACGCCATCCTGCCCCTTGGCGAAAGCGCGGTGCTGGCGACGACGGCGGCGCGCGGCTTGGATTATGGGCGCATTCGGCTGTGGGGCTCGGTCACCTTCATCATCGCCTCGGTGGCTGGCGGCCTCTGGCTAGAGCGCTTCGCGCCGGCGAGCTTGATTTGGTTGTTCCTAATCGCCATGGGAGCGGTGATTCTGGGCTGCCTGTGGATGGTGCCGGCACGCCGCACGCCGGCGGAAATCTATTGGCGGGAAAT
Source organism: Nisaea sp. (assembly GCA_002694075.1). Lineage (GTDB taxonomy): Bacteria > Pseudomonadota > Alphaproteobacteria > Thalassobaculales > Thalassobaculaceae > TMED26. The sequence continues at coordinate 100 of NZLB01000171.1, read as the reverse complement.
GGCCGGGTTGATCGCCGAACGCCGCTTTTTGGTGTTTTTGGCGGCGGTCGGCCTGACCCAAGCCAGCCACGCGGTAATGCTTTCCTATGGCGCGCTGTAT
>NZLB01000170.1 GCA_002694075.1 Nisaea sp. | reverse complement strand
TGTGGTGGTCGGCGCCGGGGCCAAAATTCTTGGCCCGGTGATGGTCCGTGAGGGCGCCCAGGTGGGGTCCAACGCGGTGGTGGTGCGCGACGTGCCGGCGGGCGCCACGGTGGTCGGCATTCCGGGCAAAGTCGTGCATCACAAAGGCCCCAAATCGGTCGAGAATTTCCGTGCCTACGGGTCCAATGACGCGGATCCCACCGGCAAGGCGGTGGAGGCGTTGATGGCCGAGGTCCACGACCTGAAAACCCGCCTGGCGACGCTAGAGGCTGTTCGTGGCATCGACCCGGCCTATCCGACCCGAGCGCCCAATCCCGACCCCACCCCCCGTTCGACGGAGCCCGGCACGGAGTGAGCCGCGGTGCGACCTCGTTGCCGTGAATGGGGAACGGTTCATGAACGTTTACCTTGATCATAACGCCACCGCGCCGTTACGTCCGGCCGCCCGTGAGGCCATGGTGGCGGCCATGGATTTGGTCGGCAACGCGTCCTCGGTGCACGGCCATGGCCGGGCCGCGCGTCAGCTGTTAGAAGCCGCGCGCCGCGATGTCGCCGCGCTGGTCGGCGCGCCGGCGGCGCAAGTGATTTTTACCAGCGGCGCGACCGAAGCGAACAATTTGGCCCTGGCGGCGGCCGGCGGCGGGCCGGTGGCGGTATCGGCGGTGGAGCATGAATCGATCATTGGCGCCGGCCAGGATTTTGTTGTCTTGGCGGTCGATGGCGACGGGGTGGTCGACGGCGACGCCATGGAACGGACGCTGGCCACGGCGGCACCGGCGTTGGTGTCGGTGATGGCGGCCAATAATGAAACCGGGGTGGTGCAGCCGATTGGCGAACTGGCGGCGCGCGCGAAAGCCACCGGCGCGTTGTTTCACTCGGACATGGTGCAGGTCGCCGGCAAACGCGACATCCTCGACACCGCCGGCATCGATTTGATCTCGCTCTCGGCGCATAAGATCGGCGGGCCGGCCGGGATTGGCGCCCTGATAAACCTCGGCGATGTCGATCTGACACCGGTGCTGCGCGGCGGCGGCCAGGAACGGGGCCGGCGGGCTGGGACCGAAAACCTGGTCGGCATCGCGGGTTTCGCCGCGGCGGCGCGGGCGGCGATGTTGGGCCGTGACGATTTCGCCCGGCTGGCCCAGCTGCGTGACCGTTTCGAGGACGACATCCTGGCGGCCATTCCAGACATCTATATCGCTGGCCAGGGCCGGCCGCGTTTGGTCAACACCGCGTGTCTGGCCCTGCCGGGGGTGACCGCGTCGACTTTGGTGATGAGCTTGGACCTGGCCGGCTTCTCGGTCAGTGCCGGTGCCGCCTGTTCGTCCGGCAAGGTCGAACGCTCGCATGTCCTGGCGGCGATGGCCGCCCCCGCCTGGGCCGCCGCCGGCGCCGTCCGGATCAGTCTCGGGTGGAACACCGTGGCCGCCGATTTGGACGGACTTGTTGAGGCCTGCGTTCGGTTGTACAAGCGCGCGGCGTAGGGAGTGGCATGGTCAAAGTGGTCTTTATCGAGCGCGATGGCGCGCGGCGTGAGGTGACCGGCGCGGTTGGCAATAGCTTGCTGGATGTCGCCCACGCCCATGACATCGACATGGAGGGCACCTGCGAGGGGCAGATGGCCTGCTCGACCTGTCATGTGATCGTCGACGCGGCGTGGTTCGACCGGTTGGATGCGCCCTCCGACGACGAGGAGGATATGTTGGACCTGGCCATGGGCCTGACCCAGACTTCGCGTCTCGGCTGCCAAGTCACCTTGCGGGCCGAGGACGATGGGCTTGAGGTGCGCTTGCCCCAGGCAGTGATTAACATGATGGGGCTTTGAGCATGGCATCGAATGATTTTTTTGAGCGTTTGCGTGGCCCCGCCGATGACGTGTGGACGACTTATGTCACTCATCCCTTCGTCACCGGCCTGGCCGACGGCAGTTTGCCGCCCGCCGCCTTTCGCCACTATCTGGGCCAGGATTATCTGTTCTTAATGCATTTCGCCCGCGCCCATGCTTTGGCCGTCTATAAGTCCGACACGCTGGCCGACATGCGCGCCGGGGCCGCCGGTATCGCCGCCATTTTGGACACCGAAATCGATTTGCATGTCGGCTATTGCGCCGATTGGGGGTTGAGCCAGGCGGACATGGCCGCTTTGCCCGAGGACCCGGCCTGTGTCGCTTATACCCGCTTCGTCCTCGACCGCGGCAACGCCGGCGATCTGCTTGACCTGCAGGTCGCCCTGGCGCCTTGTGTCGTCGGCTATGGCGAGATTGGCCGGCGCCTGGCCGCCGACCCGGCGACCAAGACGGATGGTAACCCTTACGCCGATTGGATCGCCATGTACGCTGGCGCGGAATACCAGGCGGTGGTCACCGCGGCGCGCGCCCATCTCGACGACTTGGCCGTGCGGCGCGGCGGCGCGGCGCGCTTTGACGCCCTGGCCGACACTTTCCGGGCCGCCACCCGATTGGAGGTCGGTTTTTGGCAAATGGGATTGGACCACTCATGAACAGGCAGGATGACCCGCTCGACCTGGGCAAACCGCCGGCCGCGGCGCGCGTGGTGGTGGCCATGTCGGGCGGTGTCGACTCCACCACCACCGCCGCCATGCTAGCCGATCAGGGCTATGAGGTGATCGGCGTCACCTTGCAATTGTATGACCATGGCGCGGCGATCAAACGCAAGAACGCTTGCTGCGCCGGCGAGGATATTCACGACGCTCGCACCGCCGCCGAGCGGATCGGCATCCCCCATTACGTGCTCGACTACGAAAGCCAGTTCCGCCAAGCGGTGATGGAAGATTTCGCCGAAAGTTACCTGCGCGGGGAAACCCCGATCCCCTGTGTGCGCTGTAATCAGACGGTCAAATTCCGCGATTTGCTGACCGTCGCCCGCGATCTGGACGCCGATTGTCTGGCCACCGGCCACTATGTGCGCCGAACGGTGGGGCCGGCCGGCCCGGAAATGCGGGTGGGACGCGACCCGGCCAAGGACCAAAGCTATTTCCTGTTCGCCACCACCGCCGAACAACTCGATTACCTCCGGTTTCCGCTGGGCGATTTAACCAAGACCGAGACGCGCGACCTGGCGCGGCGCTACGGCCTGGAAATCGCCGACAAGCCGGAAAGCCAGGATATCTGTTTCGTGCCCAATGGAAATTACGCGTCGGTCGTTGAAAAACTGCGCCCCGGCGCCGCCGACCCGGGCGAGATCGTCGATCTCGAGGGGCAGGTGCTGGGTCACCACGATGGGATCATCCATTACACCATCGGTCAGCGGCGTGGGCTTGGCATCGGCGGCCGGCGCGATGAGGCCGAGGGCGGCGATAGCGCCCCCCTGTTCGTGATCCGCCTCGAGGCCGAGGCCAAGCGCGTCGTGGTCGGCCCGAGGGAAGCATTGGCGCGGGCGGTGGTCGGCGTCGGCGATTTGAACTGGCTGGGCGGCGGCGCGCCGGTAGAGGATGTGCCGGTGCGGGTCAAACTGCGTTCGACGATGGCGCCGGTGGCGGCGACTTTGCGCCAGGGTGCCGGCGGCTGGGAGGTGGCGCTCGACACCCCGCAATATGGCGTCGCCCAGGGCCAGGCGGCGGTGCTTTACGCCGCCGAGGACGACCAGGTGTTGGGCGGCGGCTGGATCCGGCCGACCTAAGCGTCACCGCCGAGACCAAGCAAAAGGGGCGCGGTAACCCGCGCCCCTCGGTCATCCGTGTGGCCGTGGCTTATTGCGGCAGTTTGTCGTCGATCCCTTTGACGTACCAATTCATCTGCGCCAGCACGCCGTCGTCCAGCACCTCGCCGGCTTTGGCGGCCAAGCTGCCGTCTTGCTTGTAAATCGGCCCGGTGAAGGGATGGAATTCACCGCTGATGATCTTAGCCTGGGTGGCTTCGGCCATCGCTTTCACATCGCCCGGCATGTTGGTGTAGGGGGCCATCGCGACCATGCCCGGTTTCATTCCGTCCCAGACGTCTTGGCTGCTCCAGGTGCCGTCGAGCACGGCCTTGGTGCGGGCCACGTAATAGGGGGCCCAGTCATCGATGATCGAGGTCAATTGATGCTTCGGCGCGAACTTGATCATGTCCGAGGCTTGCCCGAAGCCAAGGGCTCCTTTTTCGGCGGCGATTTGCAGCGGCGCCGTGGAGTCGGTGTGCTGGGTCATGATATCGGCGCCTTGGCTCAGCAATACCTTGGCGGCATCGGCTTCCTTGCCCGGATCGAACCAGGAGTTGACCCAGATGATTTTGAGTTTGAAATCGGGATTGACCGATTGGGCGCCGAGCAGGAAGGCGTTGATGCCGCGCACCACTTCTGGGATCGGAAACGAGGCGACATAGCCGGCGACACCGGTTTTGGACATTTTGCCGGCGATTTGACCGATCACATAGCGGCCTTCGTAAAAGCGCGCCGAATAGGTCGCCACATTGGCCGCGCGTTTATAGCCGGTGGCGTGTTCGAATTTCACCTTGGGGAATTTCTTGGCGACCTTGACGGTCGGGTCCATGTAGCCGAACGAGGTGGTAAAAATCAGGCCGGCGCCTTGGCGGGCCAAGCGAGTGATGGCGCGCTCGGCGTCCGGACCCTCGGAGACTTTTTCGACGTAGACGGTCTCAACCTTGTCGCCAAAGGCTTTCTCGACCGCCAGGCGGCCCTCATTGTGTTGATAGGTCCAGCCGTGGTCGCCGATCGGGCCGACATAGACGAAGCCGACCTTCAATTTATCGGCGGCCGCGGTGCCGGCGGTGGCCAAAGCCAGCCCGGCGGCCAAAGCCAAAGAAATCCATTTTTTCATTCTATGAGTCTCCTGTGCGTTGTGGTCGAAACGTATTCCCACCGGCGACCTAGCGGTCCGGCACGAATGGCAAGCCGATACAGGCCGGCGTATTGACCTTGGCCACCGCGCGATTGCGCGAGATCACGACCAAGGCGGCGATGGTAACGAGATAGGGCAATGATGACAAAAATTGAGCGGGCACACCCAAACCCAAGCCCTGTACATACAGTCCCATGATCCAAACCGCGCCGAATAGATAAGCGCCCAATAGCGCGCGCACGGGTAACCAAGTGGCGAACACCACCAGGGCCAGGGCGATCCACCCGCGCCCACCGGTCATGTTTTCAATCCATTGCGGGGTATAGGCG
>NZLB01000169.1 GCA_002694075.1 Nisaea sp. | reverse complement strand
GGGCATGGGTCAAGTTCCGCGAATAATGGTGCCAACCCCATGGGGCGTGAACATTTCCAACAACACCGCGTGTTTCACCCGGCCGTCAAGGATCACCGCCGCCTCGATGCCGCCTTCGACGGCCGCCACACAGGTTTCGATCTTGGGAATCATGCCGCCCTTGATGGTGCCATCGGCGATCAGCGCGCGCGCCTCGCCAACGCTCAGCTCGGAGATCAGGTTGCCGTCGCCATCCAAGACCCCGGCGACATCGGTCAGCATTAACAGGCGTTTGGCGCCATCGGCGACGGCCACCGCGCCGGCGGCGGTGTCGGCGTTGATGTTGAAGGTTTCACCGGCGGCGCCGAGGCCGATGGGCGCGACCACCGGAATGACGCGATTTTCAGCCAGGGTTTTCAGAATCGCCACGTCGACATGGGCGGGTTCGCCAACGAAGCCGAGGTCGAGGACCTTTTCGATCTGGCTGTCCGGGTCGACGCTGGTGCGGGTCAAGCGGCGCGCCTGGATTAATCCGGCGTCCTTGCCCGACAGCCCGACGGCCGAGCCGCCGGCTTGGTTGATGGCCGCGACCACCGCCTTGTTGATCGACCCGGCCAGCACCATTTCGACAATCTCGACGGTCGCTTGATCGGTGATCCTCAGGCCATCGACGAAATCGCTTTTGATCGCCAAACGCTCCAGCATCGCGCCGATCTGCGGACCGCCGCCATGGACCACCACCGGATGCATGCCGACTTGTTTGATAAGCACCATGTCGGCCGCGAATTCGGCCGCCAGCTCGGCGTCGCCCATGGCGTGGCCACCGTATTTAATGACCACCGATTGGCCGTTGTAACGGCGCATGAAAGGCAAGGCGTCGGTAAGAATATCGGCTTTGGCGAGCCATTTGGCGTGGCGGTTCAAATCGACGCTTTCCATGGGGCGGGGTCCGGCTGTGTTCGACCGTTCTGCTCTACCCGTCATTATCCGGCGAGGCAATCCCCTTGGCGCCGCTGCCGCCTTCGGCGAGGGCCGCGATATCGGCGCGGAGAGCGGCGATGCCCCAGCCTTTGGCGCTCGAGGTAAGGTGGACATGGGGATGGGCCGCCGGCCGCTTGCGCAAACGCGCGGCGGTCGCGCCATGGACGGTGTCGCGGGCGCTGGCCGCCAATTTATCGGCCTTGGTCAGAACCACCTGGTAGGACACCGCGCTTCGGTCCAGAAGGTCCAAGGTTTCCAGGTCATTGTCCTTCAGCCCGTGGCGCGCGTCGATCAACACGAAGACGCGGCGTAGCGGCACCCGTCCGACCAAAAACAAACGGATCGTCTCGGTCCAGGCGGCGACCACGTTCTTCGGCACCTTGGCATAGCCATAACCGGGCAAATCGACCATCACCAAGCGGCCGCCCAGGTCGAAAAAATTAAGCTCGCGCGTACGCCCCGGGGTGTTGGAGGTGCGGGCCAAGGTTTTGCGCCCGGTCAGGGCGTTGACCAAGCTCGACTTGCCGACGTTGGAGCGGCCGGCGAAGGCCACTTCCGGCGCCGCCGGCGTGGGTAAATGATCGAGATCGACGGCGCCGAGCAGGAAACGACATTCCTGTTGGAAAAGCCAGCGACCGAACTCCAGCGCCGCCGGCGCGACGGGCGGTGCGGTCGGACTGGCGGTGGGGCCGTCGGAAGACATGGACATCGAGGCGGCCTATTTGACACCCATGCGCCACATGATCAGCCGCTGTTGGATGATCGAGAGGATGTTGTTGACGGTCCAGTAAATCACCAGCCCAGCCGCGAAATTGGCCAGCAAAAAAGTGAAAAACAAAGGCAGGAACATGAACACTTTGGCCTGTACCGGATCGGTGGGCTGGGGGTTGAGCCGCTGTTGAATGAACATGGTGAAGCCCATCAACAGGGGCCAGATACCAATCATCAGAAATTCCGGGGGCGACCAGGGGATCAGCCCGAACAGGTTGAACAGCGTGGTCGGGTCGGGTTCCGACAAATCGTCGATCCAGCCGTAGAACGGCGCGTGGCGCATTTCGATGGACACGAACAGCACCTTGTAGAGCGCGAAAAAGATAGGGATCTGGACAATGATCGGCAAACAGCCGGAGGCCGGGTTGACCTTCTCCTTCTTATAAATGTCCATCATTTCTTGGTTGAGCTTTTGTTTGTCGTCGCCGAAACGCTCGCGCAGGGCTTGCAGTTTCGGGGTCAACTCGCGCAGCTTGGCCATCGAGCGGTAGGATTTATTGGCCAGCGGAAACAACACCGCTTTGACCAAAAAGGTGAACACGATAATGGCGATCCCAAAGTTGCCGACCAGGCCGTTGAGATAGTTCAGGATGTAGAAAAACGGCTTGGTCAGGAAATAAAACCAGCCGAAGTCAATCGCTAGATCGAATTTGTCGATGTTGTCCCGGTCGGCGTATTTGTCGAGAACCTCAACCTCCTTGGCCCCGGCGAACAAGCTGTTGCGGGTCGAAATCTCGCCGCCCGCCGGGACCGCCACGGCGGCTCCCAGGTAATCCACCTGATAGCGGTCGTCCTGGTTGGCGATGCGATGGCTGAAGCGATATTTATAGGTGTCCGCCTGGGCCGGCACCAGGGCGGTGAGCCAGTATTTATCGGTGATGCCGATCCAGCCGCCCTTGGACTCGGCCTCGACTTTGCCGTCGTCTTGGAGGGTGTCGTAGTCGACTTCGTTCAAGGTCTCGTTGAAGACCCCCAACGGGCCTTCGTGCAGAATGAAAAAGCCGGCCATTTCCGGCGTGCCGCCCCGCGACGCGAAACCGTAGGGGTAGACCGTCACCGCCGCCTCGGTGCTGTTGATCACTTTTTGATCGATGGTGATCATGTAGTCGCGGTCGATCGCCATGGCGATTTCAAAGCGTTGGCCTTGACCGTTGTCCCAGCGCAAGGTGACCGGGCTGTCCGGGGTTAAGCGGCTGTCATCGCTGGTCCACAGGGTGTCGCTGTTGGGAACGGTGACGCCGTCGCCGCCGACCCAGCCGAATTCGACATAGTAGGACTTCGGTGCGCCAACCGGTCGCAACAAGCGGATCGGCGCGCTGGTCTCGTCAAGATCTTCGCGGTAACGCTTGAGGACCAAATCGTCGATGCGCGCGCCGCGCAGGGAAATCGAGCCTTCGACGGTGTCGGTTTCAACCGCCACCCGCGGACTTTCGGCCAGCGCCTGGCGTGCGCTAACGGCCGGGTCGGCGGGCGCGGTCGGCGCCTGGGTGCCGCTCGGCGCGCCGCTGATTGGCGGCTTGTTATCGCTGGCGGCCGGCTTGGAGGCCTCCAGTTGCGCTTGCCGCGCTTGTTCGGCCTCCATTTTGGGAAATTCATAGAAAAACTGAAACCCCAATAGGATGACGAGGGAAAAGCCGATCGCGATGATCAGGTTTTTTTGCTCGCTCATGGTTTGCTCACCTATTTCAGAGGCCGCGCGGGGGACGAAGGAGGGGGCACCGGATCGTAACCGTGACCGCCCCAGGGGTGACAACGAAACAGCCGTCGCAGCGCCAACCCGCCGCCACGCAGCAAGCCGTGGTCGGCCAAAGCGGCGCGGGCATAGGCCGAACAACTGGGCTGATACCGGCAGTTCACCCCTAGATAGGGGGATATGACGTGCTGATAAAGAGCGATGACGCCATCGAGGAGGACGGTGATCAGATTTTGTGGTCGGAAGCCTCGTGTCATGGCGACGCCTCCCGGCCCGCCGGCGTGTCGGCGACGCGACCGAGCGCGCCGGTCAAATCCTGTAGTAAAGCGTCATAGTCGCGCGTTAACGTGCCCTGGCGCGCGATCAACACGTAATGCCAGCCCGCTTGGGCGCGGCGGGCCAGGGCGTCGTGGACGGCGGCGCGCAAACGGCGGCGGGCGCGGTTACGAGCGACCGCGTTGCCGACTTTGCGGCTGGCGGTGAAACCGACATGGGGCGGGCCGTCGCCGGCGGCCATGGCTTGGAGGATGAGACCGGGAGTGACGGCTTTGCGCGCGCGCCGTGTCATGCGCTGGAAATCGCCGCGTCGGGTCAAGCGCGGCAGCACGGGGACGCCCGGTGATCTCATGGCTGTTATCCCGTTAACCGGCGCCGACGCGCCCGGCGCGTTTAGGCTGAAAGGCGTTTGCGCCCCTTGGACCGGCGGTTGCGCAGAACACGTCGACCGCCGACGGTCGCCATCCGGGCGCGGAAGCCGTGGCGTCGCTTGCGGACCAGGACACTGGGTTGAAAAGTACGTTTCACTGTCGCCTCCGTCGGCGTCTTTTTGACACTTTCGCTAGATGAAGACCGGCTTATAAAGAGCCGGCCCTGACAAGTCAACGGCGCAAGGGTGGCTGCCGGCCCGTGAAAGATCGATGGCGATTTGGCGGTGGCGCCTGCTATGGTTGCAAATTCGGCCGCCTTCAGAGGAGCCACCGGATGTCCGAAACCCCGCCCACCCTGCCGAAGTCGGTGTGGAAACGCTTTGGCCCTTTGGCCGTTTTGGTCGCCGGCCTGCTCGCGTTTTGGGTTTTCGATCTTGGCCGTTTCGTCTCCTTCGAGGGTTTGCGCGCCCACCGTGAAGCGC
>NZLB01000168.1 GCA_002694075.1 Nisaea sp. | reverse complement strand
CGGTGCCAAGCGGCTTTCATTCGAACGGGCTGCCCTTGGCGTTACAAATTGTCGGCCGGGCCTTCGATGAGGCCATGTGTTTCCGCATCGCCTGGGCCATCGAACAAAGTCTGGACCTGGGTTCACGGCGCCCGCCGATTTAAAGGCCATGACGGGTTGAACATCAAAAATGATCTTAGGGTCTCCTGAGATTTGCCGGTCAATGGCTGAGGGGCGAATTGCTCTGGTCTGAAGGTTCTTCGCCTGCTCAAAACGGCGCGTTAAAAGCTGTTATTTGCGGTCTTTTTCGCGACCAAAGGTATTCAACCATCCGGCATGCCCCGCGGCGATGGGATGGCGCCCTCGGGGGCCGCCGGGCCGATTATCCGCCAATCACTCGAAAGCGTTCGCGCACGCCTGTCTCGGTCAATTCGCGCTGCACTGAAAGCAAAGTGTCATCTGCGTGGCCGGTACATAACTCGGCCATGAAGGCCAGTTCGGGTTCAGGCGCCGGTAGCGCGCTTCGCCTGTCGGGGGCGCCATAGTGAGCGACGAAATGGGCGGCCAGGCTCTCGGCGAGGGCGGCGTGGCGACGCGCCTCGACGGGCGCGACGGCGACCAGGGTGGCGTGGCCAAAGTTTTCCAGGCCAAGCCAGCCATTGGCGAATGCTTGGCGGGCTTTGCCGATCAGGTCGGCGGGCCGCCAATCCGCGAAGACACAGCCGCCGGCGACGCACCATTCATCGGTTTTCGCCGGGGCCGCGAAAACCTGAAAATCGCTTGTGTCCAAATGAGCGGCGCGGGCCAGTTTCATCCAGCGCCCCTCCGCGCGGATTGACCAAAATGCCATCATAGGTTTGTTTCGACCTATGACCAGGCCCCATCGTATCAGCGCGGGGCGCTACCGCCGGCGCGCGGGGTGGCGGGCCGCGTGCCTGTTGCTGGTGGCCCTTCCATGGGTGCCGGCGCGGGGCGATGAAACGCCCTTGCGCCTAGCCGCGCCGCCGCCGGCGCGCGCCCTGGTCGCCTATCTGTTGCCGCGTTTCACATTAAAAACTGGGCGGCGGGCGGTTTTGTCGGCGCCGTCAACGCGCGTCCACCTCCAGGTCACTCGGGCGGCCGCCGGGACCCCCGCGTTCCGTGGCCCGGGCGGAGATTGGTTTCTCGCCGCCCCGCCCGGCGCGCGTCATAACGACGCCGACCGCTTCGTCAATTGGTTGCGGGACGCCGGTGGGCGCAATGCCATCGCGGCCTTTCGCGGCCAGGGTGGGTTGGTTTTTCGCCCGCCACCGGCGGCCGTGACCGCCCCCACCGGGCCACTGGTGACCGGCGATCCGGTGGCCGGCGAAGAACTCGCCACGCGGCATTGCGGGCGCTGCCATATGGTCAATGAACGCACCCGCATGACGACCATTGGCGCGACGCCCTCCTTTGCGCTGCTGCGCGGCTTGGCGGATTGGCGCCATCGGTTCGAAACTTTCTATAGCCTCAACCCGCACCCGGCCTTCACTCAGGTCGCGGGCGTGACGCCGCCATTCGACGAAAGCCGTCCGCCGCCCCGCCTCAGGCAGGCAGGTCGCGTTTGAGTTCGGTCAGCGAGCCCATCCGCGGGCTGCCATCCGACATACTGGGCAGAGAAATCGAGGTACAACTGCCGGCCGGCACCAATTTCCAAGCGTTGCCTTGGTAATCGACTTTCGCGGTGCCGGCGCAGGTCGTGCCGGGTCCGGCCTTACAATCATTCATGCCAGCGAGCGCCACACCGAAACATCTTTCCTTCTCAGCGGCCACCGCCACTGGTGATTGCATGGCGCTGACCGCGGTCACCGCCGCCACGGCGGCGGTCGCGATAACGGCGGTCTTGAGGGATTTGGACATAGGTTTTCCTCCGTTTGCCTAGAAGACGCCGGCACCTCGTGGCGCCCTCGCGTCCGTCGCTGGGCCAATACGCCGGGCGCCTCGAAAACATTTCAGGCAGCGATGAATTTTTTTATTTTTTTGTCGGCGGGCCGGTCGGCGTCGGTGGGATTGCGTGCGCGGCGGAGGCTGACTAGACTTTCCCGGTAATTGACCTTGACTGGCTTCACGGAGTTTTCTCATGTCGTCTTCTTCCGCTGTCTCGCAAACCCATTTCGATGCGATTGTCGTCGGTGCCGGTTTCGCCGGCATGTACATGCTGCATAAGCTACGCGGCATGGGGTTGAGCGTGCGTGTGTATGAGCGCGGCGATGGCGTTGGCGGAACCTGGTATTGGAATCGTTATCCCGGCGCGCGCTGTGACCTGGAAAGCATGGAATACTCCTACTCCTTCGATAAGGACCTGCAGCAAGAATGGGATTGGCAGGAAAAATACGGCACTCAACCGGAATTGCTGAAATACGCCAATCACGTGGCCGATCGTTTCGACCTTCGCCGCGACATCGTTTTTGAAACGCGCGTCACCCACGCCCATTACGACGCGCGGGCGGTTCGCTGGGCGGTCACCACCGATGGCGGCGATCAGGTGACGGCGACGCACCTGGTCATGGCGACCGGTAATCTTTCGACTCCGCAATTGCCGAAAATCGACGGTGTCGCCGATTTCGCCGGCCGCCGCTTTCACACCGGCGATTGGCCGCATGGCGGGGTCGATTTCCCCGGTCGCCGGGTCGGCATCATCGGCACCGGCTCCTCGGCGGTGCAGGCAATCCCGAAGATCGCCGAGCAGGCCGATCAACTGACGGTGTTTCAACGGACCGCCAATTTCAGCATTCCGGCGCGCCATGGCCCGCTCGACCCGTCCCAGCGCGAAGCGCATAAGGCGCGTTACGATGAAATTCGCTCGGCCGCCTATGAAACCCCGTTCGGTATCGCCAAATACGGCAGCCCGACCCAGTCGGCCTTCGATGTCAGCGACGCCGAACGGCAAAAGATTTACGAGGATGCTTGGGCGCTTGGCGGCCAGGCGCTGCTGTTCACCTTCACCGATTTGCTGACCGACGGGGCGGCCAATGAAACCGCCGCCGAATTCGTTCGTGAGCGCATTCGCGAGACCGTCAAAAATCCGGCGGTGGCCGAGCTCTTATGTCCCAAGGACCATCCTATCGGCACCAAACGCTTGTGCTTGGACAGCTTTTACTATGAGACGTACAACCGCAATAACGTCAATTTGGTGGACGTTAAAACCACCGCGATTAGCCGCATTGAACCGCATGCCGTGGTGGTCGGCGACAACGTTTATGAAATCGACGATCTGGTGTTGGCCACCGGCTTCGACGCGATGACCGGCGCCGCCCGCGACATCGATATTATCGGTGCCGACGGCGCCCGCCTGGCCGAGCGGTGGGCGGCCGGACCGCAGACCTATTTGGGCCTAATGGTCGCCGATTTCCCCAATATGTATCTCATCACCGGTCCCCAAAGCCCAGGCGTCAAAAGCCAGATGATCCTGTCGATCGAGCATCACGTCGATATGATTGCGGCGATGATCGAAAAGCTGCGCGCCGAGGGCCTGACCACCGTGGCGCCCGAGGCCCAAGCCCAGGACGCGTGGGTCAGCGAGAATAACACGGTCGCGCATATGACTCTCTACCCGGAGGCGGCGTCCTGGTACATGGGCGCCAACATCCCCGGCAAGCCGCGGGTGTTCATGCCCTATGTCGGCGGTGTCAAACAGTACCGCGCGACCTGCCAGGAGGTGATCGACGACAATTGGCGCGGTTTCGCCTTTTCCGACGCCGGCTAAGCGACGGCAAAAGGCCCGCGGCCGCGGGCCCCAGTTACTGTGGATTCCTCGCCGCCTTAAAGGCTTTGCCCGCGGCGATACGGTCCAAAAACGCGCCAAGCGTTGCGCGGTTATGGACCAAGGGGTGGGGCATCCAAAAATAGCCGGCGACGACCATTTGCCATTCAGATCGTTATCGCCATGACCCGATGTGTCGTCTTGATGGGCGAAGATGAAGCAATTTTGACCCGATTTTTCTTGATATTCGCCCACGCGATAGACGATTCCACCGGGTATCGCGCCTAGGCCAGGGCGGCCTTCAGCTCGGCGATCAGGTCGTCGACCTCCTCGATCCCCACCGACAAGCGCACCAGTCCGTCGGAGATGCCCAAGGATTCGCGAATTTCTTTCGGAATGCTAGCGTGCGTCATAATCGCCGGATGCTCGATCAAGCTTTCGACACCGCCCAGGCTCTCGGCCAGGGCGAACAGCTCGCAGCGGCCTAAAAACCGCCGGGCGTCGTCCAGCCCACCTTTCAAAACCGCCGTCACCATGCCGCCAAAACCATGCATTTGGCGTTGCGCCAGGGCGTGTTGCGGATGGCTGGCAAGGCCCGGGTAATAGACCTTCTCGATTTTCGGATGCGTCTCCAGGAAGGCGGCGACGGCGGCCGCGTTCTCGCAATGGCGCTGCATCCGCACCGGCAGGGTTTTCAAGGCCCGCAAGACCAGGAAGCTGTCGAACGGGCCGGCCACCGCGCCAACCGCGTTTTGCAGATAGCCAAGGCGTTCGCGCAAACCGTCGCGGCCATCGCCGACCACCGCGATCCCGCCGACCACATCGGAATGGCCATTGAGGTATTTGGTCGTCGAATGCATGACGATGTCGATGCCGTGGTCGAGGGGGCGCTGCACCGCCGGCGAACAAAAAGTGTTGTCGCACACGGCGATCAGGCCATGGGCCTTGGCGAAAGCGGCGATGGCGCCGAGATCGACCATTTTGAGGAGCGGGTTGGTCGGGCTTTCAACCCAGATCATTTTGGTCTTCGGTGTCAGAGCGGCTTCCAAATTGGCCGGATCGGAAAGATCGACGAAACTGAATTCAAGCCCGGCCGAGCGCCGCCGGACATTCTCGAACAGGCGATAGCTGCCGCCATAAAGATCGTCCATGGCGATCACATGGTCGCCGCTGTCGAGCAGCTCCAAGATCGTGCCCATCGCCGCCAGGCCGGAGGCGAAGGCGAAGCCGGCGGCGCCATTTTCCAAATCGGCGACGCAGTCTTCCAACGCGAAACGTGTCGGGTTGTGGCTGCGTGAATACTCGAACCCCTTGTGCTCGCCGGGCGCCTCCTGAACATAGGTCGAGGTGGCGTAGATCGGCGTCATGATGGCGCCGGTGGTCGGGTCGGGGCTCTGGCCGGCGTGGATCGCGCGGGTGGCGAAGCCGGGGCGGTTGGTCGGTTGGCTCATGGCGGGTCCCTCGAGCTTAGCTCACGGATTGGCGGAGATGGTTGATCAGATCGACGCGCGTGATCATACCGACAAACTGCGCGCCATCCATGACGATGGCCACTTTATTGGCGGCGAACAGGGCCATCAGCTGGGCGGTGTCGCTGCGAATGTCGATCACATCCAAATTATCGGTCATATGCTTGGCGACGGTGTGGTGGAATACATCGGTATCGGCGTAGGCGGCGGCGAGGATGTCCTCCTCGTCCAAGACGCCGACCACCCGGGTGCCGTCGATCACCGGTAATTGGCTGACTTCGTTGGCGCGCATGCGGTTATAAGCGGTGTTCACGGTGTCACCCGGCCCAACGAAGATCACCCGCCCGGCGTCGGCGCGGTTCATCACCAAATCGCGTAAATCGCCGTGCCGGGGGCGATCGATCAGGCCCTGTTCCTGCAACCAGCCGTCTTCAAAAGCTTTCGAGAGGTACTTGTTACCGGTATCGCAGATAAAGGTGACGACGTTTTTCGGCGTGCTTTGCCGGCGGCACCAAGCCAACGCGCCGGCAACCAGGGTACCGGCCGAACTGCCGGCCAAAATGCCTTCGACGCGCAGCAATTCATTAACCGTCTGAAACGCTTCGCGGTCAGACACCACAACGCCGTCGTCGATCACCGCCAGGTCCAGATTGTCGGGGATGAAATCCTCGCCAATGCCTTCGACCAGCCAAGACCCGCCGTCATATTTGACCTCGCCGGTTTCCACCGCCGGCGCCACCACCGAGCCGACCGGATCGGCCACCACCACTTTGACATTGGGGTTCATCGCCTTCAAATAGCGGCCAGTACCGGTGATCGTACCACCCGAACCGACCCCGGCGACCAAGGCGTCGACCTGGCCGTTCATTTGCTGCCAAATTTCCGGGCCGGTAGTGGTTTCATGGGCTTCCGGGTTGGCCGGGTTGTCAAACTGGCTGGCCCAAAAGGCGCCGGGCGCCTCGGCGACGATCTTGGCGGCCATGTCCTGATAATATTCCGGATGGCCTTTCGGCACGTCCGAGCGGGTCAGGCGCACCTCGGCGCCGAGGGCGCGCAAATGGCGGATTTTCTCGGCGCTCATCTTGTCCGGAATGACCAGCACCAGACGATAGCCCTTTTGCGCCGCCACCAGGGCGAGGCCGAGCCCGGTGTTGCCGGCCGTCGCTTCGACAATCGTGCCGCCGGGCTTCAGCCGGCCATCGCGTTCGGCGGCCTCGATGATGGACATGCCGATACGGTCCTTGATCGAGCCGGCCGGGTTTTGGTTTTCCATTTTGACGAACAGACGGCAGGGGCCGGTGTCCATCTTGGTCAGTTCCAACAGCGGCGTGTTACCGATCATCGAGAGGATCGAATTGGCGGCGTCCATAAAAAGCTCCCGGCAGGTTCAAACTGCCGGGACTTTAGGCGACAACGCCGCCGACGACAAACCGCAACGGCGCCGGCGTCAGTCAATATTGCCGCATGAGGGCGACCAGACGGCCCTGCACCCGCACCCGGTCGGGGCCAAAGATGCGCGTTTCATAGGCCGCGTTGGCGGGCTCCAGCGCGACCGCCGCGCCCTTGCGCCGCAGCCGCTTTAAGGTCACCTCGGCCTCGTCCACCAAAGCCACCACGATACTGCCGTTCTCGGCGTTGTCGCAGCGCTGGATGATCACCGTGTCGCCATCATGGATGCCGGCCTCGACCATCGAATCGCCGGCCACCGAAAGCGCGTAATGCTCGCCGCCGGTGACCATTGTCGCCGGCACTTCGACATGTTCGCTATGGCCGCGCAGGGCTTCGATCGGGGTCCCGGCGGCGATCCGGCCGTAAAGCGGCAGGGCGACCAAATCGCTGGTGGCGGCCGGTGCCGGGGGCGCCGATGGGGTGGGAAAATTTCCCGGGATCACGTTGGGGGTGAAGCCGGCGCGCACCGGCGGCGGCGCGTTGGAAGGGGGCGCCGAATTGAGGGTCGAATTGGCGGCCGGATCGGCCCGTTTCACCACCTCCAGCGCCCGCGCCCGGTGCGGCAAGCGGCGAATGAATCCGCGTTCCTCCAGGGCCGTGATCAGCCGGTGAATGCCCGATTTGGATTTGAGGTCGAGCGCCGCCTTCATTTCCTCGAAGGAGGGCGACACGCCGTCGGCGTCCAAGCGCGCCTCAATGAACCGCAGTAATTCTTGTTGCTTGCGCGTCAGCATGACAGATCCT
>NZLB01000167.1 GCA_002694075.1 Nisaea sp. | reverse complement strand
AGGTGGTCAAAGGCGTAGTCGCGCGCGGCCCGCGCCCCCTCCGTCGCCAAGCTGCCCCCCCAAACGGCGCTGTCCGGGCTGTAAAGGGTTTCGGTTATGCCGTCATATTCGGAATCCCTCAGGCCGAGATGCCCGCGCAGCAAGCTGTCCGCCTTGGTGACCACCGCCAACGGCGCGTAGCCGGTGCCCGCCTTCCAAGGTTTGGCGAAATTGGCGACCAGTCGCGCCGCCACCTGGTTGGCCTGGACCGCGCGATCAACCCCGCCGGGAAGATATTGAATGACTTCCGGTTTGGACCGGATGGCGGCATAGGCGGCGATGTCCGTCGCCTCGAATGGTCGCAGCAGCAGACGCGGCGTTTCCAGCCCGGCATGCGGGTTTTCGATCGCCCTTGGCTCCATCGACCGGGGCCGCCGCGCGCCGCGCCACCGCCTGTCGCGCTTAACCGGTCTGGCTTTTGAACGCCTCCAGCTGCTGGCGCACGCCGGCCATCAGACAGGCCAAGTCGGAGGTCAGCATGACCATGTCGAAGCCACGCTTGACCGCGCCGGCGGCGAAATCGGCGCCGGCGCAATGCATCACCGCCTTGATGCCGTGGCGATGGGCGGTATCGCGGATCTTGTCGCAGGTCTCCATGTGCAGCGGGTCGGGATTGTCGGCGCGCGGCGCCAGGCCCAGAGCCAGCGACAAATCCGCCGGCCCGATATAGACCGCGTCCAAACCGGGGGTGGCGCAGATCGCCTCCAAATTGGCCAAGCCCTCGGCGGTCTCGATCATCGCCATGACAATGATCTCGTCATTGGCGTGCGCGACATAATCGCCGCCGCCATATTGCAAGCCGCGGACCGGTCCGACCGAGCGCATGCCGACCGGTGAATAGCGACAGGCCGCCACCGCCCGCGCGGCTTCCTCGGCGGTGTTGACCAAGGGCACGATGATCCCGTAGGCGCCAAGGTCCAAGGCCCGCATGATGGTCGCCGGATCGTTCCACGGCACGCGCACGAACGGCACCGTGTCGGTTTGCGAGACCGCCTGCAGCATCGGCAACAGATGGTTCATCTCGACCGTGCCGTGCTGGAGATCGACACAGAGCGCGTCGAAGCCGCCCTGGCGGGCCATCACTTCGGCCGAAAACCCGTGGGCGATGGATAGCCAGCCCAATGTCGCGCATTTGTTATCGCGCCAGATTTCTTTGATTTTATTCGCTCGCATCGCCATTCCTTCACTGATGATTTGGGGGGAGAGCCGCGCTCATCGCAGCACGTCGACCGTTTTCGCTTGGATCAGGTCAAAGTCGATTTTCGCGCCCAGGCCCGGCGCGGTCGGCGCGTGAATGACACCGTCCGCGTCGGGCTCAAGATCGTCGATGATGCCATATTTCTGCGCCTCGGTCGGCAACAGAACCTCGAAGTAAGTGGTGTTTCGGATAGACAGGATCACATGCAGGTTCGCCCAGTTGTTGAGCGAGTTACCACCGTGATGCACCTCATAATTCATGCCGAAAGCCTCGGCCAAATGGGCGGTCTTCAGGATCGGCGTGATGCCGCCCTTGACCGCCACGTCGCCGCGCAGATAGTCCGTCGCCTTGTTGATGATCCAGGGCACGTAATTGGTGAACCCACCCGGCGAGTATTCGGTTGCCATCAAGGGAATCGACAGTTTCTCGCGCAGCTTGATACAGCCCATCAGATCGTCATCGGCCAGGGGGTCCTCGTACCAGTAAAAATTCAACTCCTCGATCGCGCGACCGACCTTGATCGCCTGCTCGTAGGAATAGCTCCAGGTCGAGTCCAACATGATATCGAAATCGTCGCCGACCGCCGCGCGCACCGCCCGGCAGACCTCGATATCCTCGCGCCATTCGGTCGGGGGATGAATTTTGTACGCCGCCCAACCGCCGTCGCGGTAGCGCACCGCCTCTTCGGCGTATTCACTGCGCGACGTCATGATCGCCGATGACGCGTAGGCGCGGATCGACTGGCGATAGCCGCCCAGCAACTTATACAGTGGCACGCCCGCCGCTTTTGCGGCGATGTCGTGGAGGGCGATGTCCATGGCGCCAATCGACCTGAGCGAGGTGTGGCGATTGCGCTTCCACATGTCCTGGTACAGCCGTTCGCGGTCCAACGGGTCCTGGCCCATCACCAAGGGCTTGAGTTTGGCGATCAGCCCCTGGGCGTCGAGCGCCGCGCTATAGGTCGCCGAGCCGAGAAAGGCGTGACCCTCAAGCCCGTCGTCGGTTCGCAGGGTCAACAAGCCAAGGGCCGAATGGCCCAAAAGATTGGCCGAACCCAGCGCGTAGCGGGTGGCCGGAATGTCGTCCCACGCGAACAGGGTCAAGCTCACATCATCGATTTTCATCGCTCGCTCCCGGGGTGCTCGGCGGCGGGGGTTAGGCCGCCGCGTGATCCTCTTTCAACAGGTCGGCGCATTTTTCGCCGATCATGATACAGGCGGCGTTGGTGTTGCCACTGACCATCGTCGGCATGATCGAGGCGTCGGCGACGCGCAACCCGTGCAGTCCATGCACGCGCAGGCGCGCGTCGACCACCGCGCCCGGCCCCTGGCCCATGCGACAGGTGCCGACGGGGTGGTAGGCGGTCTCGGAGTTGCCGCGGATATAATCCAAAATTTGATCATCGGTTTCGATCTCGGCGCCGGGCGAGAATTCGGCGCCGCGCACTTGGCGCATCGCCTGCGTGTCCATCAGCGCGCGAATTTGGCGGAAGCCGCGGGTCATGACGTCACGGTCGATTGGGTCGGACAAGAATTTAAAGCGGATCGCCGGCTGGTCGGTGGGATTGGCCGACTGGATGTGGATCGATCCCAAGCTTTCCGGGCGCAATTGGTAGACCGCGATGGTCATCGCCGGGAAATCGTGCAACTGGCGTTTTTTCGGATTTTTGACGGCATAGGGCACGATATGCATTTGCACATCCGGGGTTTCCAATTCGGCGCGGGTTTTTAAAAACGCCAACATCGGCGCCGAGGGCAGGCTGACGAAACCGCGGCGGGGGACGGCGTAGCGAAGGGCTTGGGCGACCCGGCCAAAGCCTTGCATCCGCTTGTTATAAGACAGTTCCGGGCGTGCCATATGGTATTGGATGCGGGCGTTGATATGGTCGCGCAGATGTTCGCCGACACCGGGCAATTCATGGCGCGCCTCGATGCCGAAGGATTTGATGAGCTCCGGCTGGCCGATCCCCGATAGCTCCAACAGCTGGGGCGAGGCGACGCCGCCGGAACAGACGATCACCTCTCGGCCGGCGGTCGCTTCGACCATGCGGCCGCCTTGTTCATAGACCACGCCGGTGCAGCGGCCGCCTTCCAGGGTCACGCGATGGGTGTGGGCCCGCGTTTCGATGCGCAGGTTCGGCCGGTTTTTGATCGGGTCGAGATAGCAGCGCGCGGTGCTTTGGCGGATGCCGTTGCTGATGGTGGTCTGGGTGCGCACGATGCCTTCCTGGCTTGCGCCGTTGTAGTCGGGGTTGGGTGCGACGCCAAGCTCGTCGGCGGCGGCCCGAACGGCCTCATAAAGCGGCCCCTCGTCGGTCGCCTCGCTAACTCGCAGCGGCCCGCCCTGGGCGCGCAAATCGTCGCCGCCCTGCTCGTAATGTTCCATCCGCCGAAAGATCGGCAGAACGTCCTGGAAACTCCAGCCACGATTGCCGAGCTGACCCCAGGTATCGTAATCGAGCGGTTGGCCGCGCACGAAAACCAGGCCATTGATCGCGCTGGAGCCGCCCAAAAGCTTTCCGCGCGGCACCGGAATGCGGCGGTTCGCGGTGGTTTCCTCAGGCTCGGAACGGTAACACCAATTGGCGGCCGGATTATCGATCAACAAACCGAAGCTAACCGGAAAGCGCGAGGCCCAGTGGCCGGCGGCGCCCGCCTCCAAGAGCAGGACCCGCCATTTTGGGTTTTCGGTCAGGCGGTGGGCCAGCGCGGCGCCGGCCGACCCGGCCCCCACAATGATGAAGTCATAGGCGTCAGCGGTCATTTTTTTCATCCCCCAAAAGCCGGGTCCTGT
>NZLB01000166.1 GCA_002694075.1 Nisaea sp. | reverse complement strand
TGCGGCGACGGCGAGGCTTGCGTGCGCCTGCCCTCGCCCCTGCTGCACGGCGCCACGGCGCTGGTCTTGTTTTTGGTCGCCTGTCGCCTGGCCGGTCCGCGCGCCGGATTTTGGGTTGGTCTCACCTACGCCAGCTTACCGGCGGTTAGCTTGTCCAGCCAATTGGTCTCCACCGATGTCGCGCTGTTGTTCTTTTGGTCACTGGCCATGCTGGCCTATCTGCGGCTATTGGCCGGCGCCGGCGCGGCTGGCGGCGCGCTGCTCGGGATCGCGCTGGGCCTGGGCTTCCTGGCCAAATACGCGATGGTCTATTTCTTCGTCGCGGTCGCCGCGCATATGGTTGTCTCGCCGCCGGCGCGCGCGCTTTTACGGCGCCCGGCGCCGTGGCTGGCGCTGGCCATCGGCGGATTGCTCATTGCCCCCAATATCCTGTGGAATCAGACCCATGGGTGGGCCACCGTCGGCCATTTGAAGGCCAACGCCAATCTTGGCGGCGACATCTTTCAGCCGCTCAGCGGGTTGCGCTTTCTGGGCGAGCAGATGGGCGTTTTCGGCCCCATCTTGTTCATCGTCTTAAGCGTCGCGGCGATGCGCCTGGCGCGCGGTCAGAGCACCGCCACGACGCGCTTTTTAGCGGCCTTTAGCTTGCCGATCCTCGCCATCGTAACGGCCCAGGCGCTGCTTTCGCGAGCCAACGCCAACTGGGCGGCGGCGGCCTATCCGGCGGCGACCATTTGGGTGGTCCTGACCCTGGCGGGCGGGCGAGCGCGGCGGTGGCGCCAGATTTCCTTAGGCCTGCATGGCGCGGCCATGGGCCTGCTATGGTTTGGCCTTGTCGCCTATCCGGCGGTCAGCCCGCCGACCGCCCGCGACCCGCTGGCTCGGCTCCACGGCTGGCCCGAATTCGCCGACCAAGTCGCCGCCTTGATGGCCCGCCACCCGGCCCGCGAGGTGGTCATCGACGACCGTAAGATCATGGCCAGCCTCCTCTATTACCTGCGGGCCAAGGCCGACACCGACCGCCTGCGGGCGTGGGATTACGATGGCTTTCCACATCACCATTACGAGCTGACGCGGGCCTACCGCGGGACGCCGGAACATGGCGTGATCTTGGTCGCCCGCTGGGGGCCGAGGGCGGTACGCACAATCACCGACAATTTCGCCCAAAGCCGCGCCCTCGGCGACCTGAAAACACCCGACCAGCCGGGCCGCGAAATGGTCTTGACGGTGCGCTTACTGGATGGATTTCAACCAAACAAGGCCGCTGACAATTCCTCGTAGTCGCGCACCGTCCAAGTCGGCGATGGGCTGAACGCGGCGGCGTCGGCGGCGGTCGACACGCCGGTCAGGATCAACGCCGTCCGCAAGCCGGCACGCTGACCAGCGCGGATATCGGTGTCCAGATTGTCGCCGATCATCACCGCCTCGTCAGGCACCACCCCCGCGCGCGCCAAGGCCAGCGCGACAATCGCCGGTTCCGGCTTGCCCATCACTTGGGCGCGGGCGCCGGTGGCGGTTTCGACCACCGCCACGAAGGCGCCATTGCCGGGTGTCACGCCATCCTCCCGGTTGACCAGCGCATCGGGATTGGTGGCGATCAGACGGGCGCCGGCCAAAACCGCGCGAGTGGCGCCGACGAACTTCTCCAAATTAAGGTCGCGGTCAAAGCCCATCACCACCGCTTCGGCGGCGGCCGGATCGCTGACCAGGCGCGCACCGGCCGTCGTCACCGCTGCCTGAAGGGCGTCCTCGCCCACCAAAAACACATCCTGGCCGGCGACTTCCGCCGCCGCCACCTCGGCCGAGGTCATCACATCGCCGGCGTGGCAGGCGATGCCCAGTGCGTTGAGATGGGCCGCCACCTCGTCCGGGCCGCGATTGGCCCGGTTGGTAACGAAAAGGGCCCGCACCCCGCGCTGCGCCAGCCCGGCGATAAAGGCGGCGGCGCCTGGGATCGGGTCGGTCCCGCGATAGACGGTGCCGTCAAGATCGAACAACAGAGCTTTGACGGACCCGTCCATGGGCTTAGTTTTTGGTCATCAGGTCAGGCAGAAAGGTGATGATCTCGGGGTAGGCGATGAACAACGCCACCGTCAAGATATCGGCGATGAAGAACAAACCGATGCCCCGGAACACATCCTGCAATGGAATATCCGGTCTGACCCCGTGCACGACGTAACAGTTGAGCCCAATCGGCGGGGTGATGAGGCACACCTCCACCATCTTGACGACAATGATGCCGAACCAAATCGGATCGTAGCCGAGCCCGATCACCGCCGGATAGACGATTGGCAAGGTCAGCAGCAACATGCCGATGCCGTCCATGAACATGCCGAGAATGGCGTAACCGATCAAGATCATCACGATGATCAGGGTCGGCGACATGTCCAGCCCAGTCAGGAAATCGGCGAAAGCCGCCGGCAGACCGGCGAATCCCATGAACCTAACGAACACCAAGACGCCCCAGATGATCGAAAAAATCATCACCGTCAGCTTGGCGGTCTCCATCAAGGCTTCTTTCAGCTTGTTGCGAGTCATGCCGCGATAGAGCGCCACCGAGAAGATGACGAAGGCGCCCAGCGCGCCGGCGTCGGTCGGGGTTGCCCAACCGCGGTAGATGGCGCCGAAGATGATGGCGATGACAGCGACAATCGGCCAGGTTCCCGGCGTCGCTTTAAGGGCGGCGGTGAGGTTGAACTTCTCCGTCGCCGGCGCCAGTTCCGGCGAGACAATCACCCGGCCGGAAATGATGACGGCGTAGATCACCGCCGAAATCAGCCCAGGAATGAACCCGGCGAGCAGCAACTTACCGACCGATTCCTCGACGATGATGGCGTAGAGCACAAGGATCGCGCTGGGTGGAATCAGCGAGGCCAGGGTGCCGCCGGCGGCGACCACCCCCGCAGCCAAGCGACGATCATAGCCATGGCGCAGCATTTCTGGGATGGCGGTCCGCGCGAACACCGCGGCGGTCGCCGTCGAAGCGCCCGAGACGGCGGCGAAGCCCGCGGTCGCGAACACCGTCGCCACCGCCAAGCCGCCCGGCAACCAACCGGTCCAGCGGCGCGCCGCCTCGAACACGGCGGTGGTCATGCCCGCGTGAAACGCCAGATAGCCGATCAAAATGAACATCGGCAGCACGCTCAACACATAGGTCAGCGATTTGGAGTGCGGGATGGTGCCGGCCATGCCGATCCCGGCGTCCCAGCCGATGATCGCGATCAAGCCGGCCATGCCCACCGCGCCGGCGGCGATGAATACCCGCACTCCGATGAAAACCAAAACCAGAAGGGCGAGAATGCCGATCAGGCCGATATCGAGGGGATCCATCTCAATCATCGCGCCGCGCCTCTTCCCTGAGGGCGTCATAGTCGTCGCCCAATGCGTCTTGAATTTCTTCTTCGGCTTGCTCGGCGACGTCCAGCACCAGCGGGACAGCCACCGGCGTCGCCGCCGGGTTCAAGAACAAGCGGAAATATCCGAGGAATTGCAGCAATAGGCGCAGCCACAAGATCGACAGGGCAACCGGCACCATCAGTTTGGTCGGCCAAATCGGGAGTTCGGCGTTAATGGTCGAGTCGCCGGCTTCCCAAGCGCGCAGGAAATGTCCGAAGCTGGGTTCCAACATCAGCGCGATAAACACCAGCGAGGCCAGGATCGACAGCACCTCGGCGAACCAAAAGCCCCGGCCCGACAAACGCGAGATGACCAACTCCATGCGCACATGCCCGCCCAAGCGCTGGCAATAGGCCACCGCCAAAAAGGCGAACAAGGCGATCGATTGCTCGACCACGTCGATATATCCAAAAATCGGAAAATTCAGTTTCGACAGCACGATTTGCGCGGTGCCGAAGAACATCAGCAAAAAGATGCCCCCCGCGGCGACCCACGCCAAACCGTCCTCGATGCGCGCGTAAACCCGATTGGCGGTTGCCAACGCGCCGCCATCCGGCTCTTGAGCCACGGCCATTTTCGCCCCCCTGTTTTATGTGAAAACGCGCTGGACCTAAGCCCAGCGCGTCGTCATGTGTTGGTCACGCGACACCGCGCGCTCAGCCGCCTTTGGCGGTCTTTTCGATCAGGCCGAACAGTTCCTTGGCCGGAACGCCATTGCCCGACGCTTCGGCGATCCAAGCGTCCCAGATCGGCTTACCACCGGCGGCCCGCAGCTTGGCGAGGTCGGCGTCGGAATACTTCACCTCGGTCAGCTTTTTGCGCAGCATCGGCAGGTTGACCGCGTCCTTGTCGGCATAAGCCTTTTTCAGCGCGCCATAGGCCGAGTCTTTGGCTTCCATGATCAGCTTTTGATATTCCGGCTCGAGCTTGCTCCAGGCCTTGGTGTTGACCACCAACGGGCAGTTGGCGCTGCCGAGCGACATGTTCGAGGTGAACCAGTCGGAAATCTCGTGCAGCTTGTAAGCCACGTGGGCGTAGGAGAACGGCCAAGAGGCGGCGTAAACGGCGCCACGCTCAACCAGCGAGTAAGTTTCCGGGGCCGGCACGGTCGCCGGCACGGCGCCGATCGCGGCCAT
>NZLB01000165.1 GCA_002694075.1 Nisaea sp. | reverse complement strand
GCCGGGGTGACCGGCGAGGTGCTCTATGTGGACGGCGGCTTCCACGCCGTCGGCATCCCGCCCGATGGCGAGGATGGCGCCTAGCCCTTCAGCCAGGTCTTGAGACGGCGACAAGCCTCGACCATGTCCTCGGTGGCGCCGGCGAAGGACAACCGAAGGGCGTGGTGCCCGCGGGCCGGGTCGAAATCGATCCCCGGCGTGCAGGCGACGCCGATCTCACCCAGCATGCGCCGGCAAAACACGGCGCTGTCATCGGTTAGGTGCGCGACATCGGCGTAAATATAGAAAGCCCCGTCGGCCGGCGCCAAATCGGTCAACCCGGCGGCCGGCAAATCATTCAACAGAACCTCGCGGTTGCGCGCGTAGCGGGCGACGTTGCGGTCCAGTTCCGGCCCCGCGTCGAAGGCCGCGACCGCCGCCACCTGAGACAGGGTCGGCGCCGAGATGAACAGATTTTGGGCCAGGCATTCGACCGCTCGCAGCAAATCCGGCGGCACCACCATCCAGCCCAGCCGCCACCCGGTCATCGAGAAATACTTTGAAAAACTGTTGATCACGATGGCGTCATCGTTGACCGCGAGCGCGCTCACCGCCGGCGCGCCGAAGCTGATGCCGTGGTAAATCTCATCGGAAACCAGGCGAATGCCGGCAGCCCGGCAGTAATCCGACAACGCCGCCAAGTCCGCCGCGCCGATCATGGTGCCGGTCGGATTGGCCGGGCTGGCGATGATCAAGCCGTCGACCGGCCGGTCGAGGGCCGCCAGCATGGCCGGCGTCGGTTGAAAACGGTCGGCCGGGCCGGCCGGCAGGTCGACCACCTCAATTCCCAAGGCGGTCAGGATATTGCGATAGGCAGGATAACCCGGCGCCGCCAGGGCGACGCGGTCGCCGACCTCGAAGGCGGCGAGAAAGGCCAGCACGAAGCCCGAGGACGAGCCGGTTGTCACCACCACCCGCTCGGCGCCGGGATCGATCCCGTACCAGGCCCGGCAATGGCCGGCGATGGCTTCGCGCAGGGCCGGGATGCCCATCGCCAAGGTGTAACCGATCTTGTCGTTGGTCAGCGCCGCACGGGCGGCCGCCAATACCGGCGCCGGCGCCGGCGTCGCCGGCTGCCCGACCTCCAGATGCAGGACGTCGGCGCCACCGGCCTCGCGAGCGGCCGCCGCGCGCATCACATCCATCACGATAAAAGGCGGCACCTCGCCGCGCCGCGCCACTTTCAAAGCCATTGTCCGTTAATCCAAATCGCTTGCGTTTGTCGGTCGAAAATCACCCGGCCGGCGCGGTGTTGGGACGCGGCCACCGGGGTTGCGACCTTATCGCGGGACGCGCCGTTGTAACAGCCCGCCGCCCGCGCCAAATTATCGCCGCCGCCAACCCGGCGGCCTAGGCGACGCGCCTTCTTGCCGTCAGCTTGCCACATTTAGCGGCCAGGGTGCCACCCGGGGAGCGGTACCGCGACGGCGCGGGCACGGAAAGGTGCTTATCACGCATGCCAAGCTCAAAGAGGTTCCTGGGGAAGCTATGCGTCGCCGCGTGGCTCGCCGCCCTATGCGCGCTGGGTGCCTCGGAGGCCATGGCGGCACGGCGCGTGATCTACGACGCCGAGACCCACACGATTATCCACGCCCTGGCGGCGCCCCTGTTGAAAGCTGCCGACCTGGACCCCGCCGGGGTCGATATCGTGGTGATCGTCGACCCCGACATTAACGCCTTCGTCGCCGGAGGCCCGTATATTTTCATCAACACCGGGCTGATCCTGGCGGCCAAGAACGTTGGCCAGGTGATGGGGGTGCTGGCCCATGAGATTGGCCATTTGCGTAGTGGCGATGTGTTGCGCACCCGGGCCGCCGCGGCGGGCGCTTCAAAGGCGGCGGTGCTCTCGATGATCCTCGGCGCGGCGGCGATCGCCGCTGGCCAGGGGGAGGCCGGCGCGGCGCTCTTGCATGGTGGCCGCGCGTCGGCCACCGGCGCCTTTCTGGCTTTCAGCCGCGGGCAGGAGGCGGCGGCCGATCAAGCCGCCCTCGACCTGCTCGCCAAAACCGGGCAATCGCCGCGCGGCCTTTATGACTTCATGGCCCTCCTGGCCGGCCAGGAGGCCCTGTTAGACACCGACCGCGACACCTACGCCCGAACCCACCCCCATAGCCGAGACCGCTTGGCGACGATTGAGCGGGCGCTGGCCACGGCACCGGCGCGCGACGCCCCGCCACCGCCGCATCTGGCCGCCGGTTTCGCCCGCCTGCGCGCCAAATTAACCGCCTATTTACAATCCTCGACCACGGTCCGCCGCCGCTATCCGGCAAGCAACCAGAGCTTCGCGGCGCGATATGCCCGCGCCATCGCCGCCCATCGCGCGCACCAAACCGCCGACGCTGTGGCCGCGCTCGACGGGCTGATCGCGGGCACGCCAAAAGACCCGTTTTTGCTGGCCACCCGCGGCGCGTTTCAATTGGACAGCGGCGATGCGGCGGGCGCCGAGGCGAGCTATCGCGCGGCGATGCGCCTGGCCGCCGCGCTGCCAGAGACCGCGCGGGCGATTTTAACGCGTGATTTGGCGGCCGCCCTGTTGGCCGGCAACAGCGCCATCAAAGACCGAGAGGCCCGCGACCTGCTTCGCCCGATCGCCCCCTGGGCCAGCGATTCACCCGGCTATTGGCGCCAGCGCGCGATCGCCCACGGCCGCCTTGGCGAGGTCGGCGCCGCCACTCTGGCCCATGGCGAAGCGGCGCTCCGCCGCGGGCGCCTCAAAGAGGCCCACGATTTGGCCGCCCGCGCCCGCCGCCAACTGACCGTCGGCACGCCCGAACATCTGCGCGCCTTAGACATTGAAAACGCCGCCCGAAACCAGCTAGAAACCCGCTAGTGGCCGCCCTGGGGGAGACCGACCGATGACGCGTTCAAGACCTTTTTTTGCCAGGCCGTTTTCCTGGCTCAGAACCTGTTTGATGGCCTTGGGGCTCGGCCTGGCGGCGGCGCCGGCGGCCGCCGACCTGTCGGAGGCCGACACCGACCAACTGCGGGCGATGGTCCGCGCCTATCTACTGGAAAATCCGGAAGTCATCATCGAGGCCCTGGAAATCCACCAAGCCCGCCAGGAAGAGCTACAGGCGGCCAAGGCGCAGGCCAACCTGGTCCACCTTTACGGCACGCTGACCGGCGACCGCCGCGACCCGGTGATGGGCAATCCGGATGGCGACGTGACGATTGTCGAGTTTTTGGATTACCAATGCGGGTTCTGCAAGCGCGTCGCCAAGGACTTGTTCCAGGTGGTCGAGGACGACGGCAATATCCGTCTCGTCTTAAAAGAGTTTCCCATCCTTGGCGCGACCAGCACTTTCGCCGCCCGGGCCGCTTTGGCCGCCGGCCGGCAGGGGCTCTACACCCCCTTGCACAAAGCGTTGCTGGCTCACCGCGGGCGCCTGTCGGAAAGCGTGGTCAAGCAGATCGCCCGCGAGATCGGGGCCGATTTGACTCGCCTTGAGCGGGACATGGACGACACCGCCGTCACCACCCATTTAGACAGCATTCAGTCGACCGCCCAACGCCTCGGCGTACGCGGCACGCCGGCCTTCGTCATCGGCATGGAAATCATCCCCGGTGCGATCGACGCCGCCGCCATCAAGGCCAAAATCAAGGCCATCCGCGACGGCTCATAAGGGCGCCGGCGCGTTCGGTTTGATGTCTCGCACCGGCGCGTAAAAGGCGCCCGCCACCAAGAGGGCGAGGGCGACTAAAAGAAACACCGCCCGGTAGGTTTCGGCCACCGGCCAACCATACCCCTGGCGCAGCAAATCCATCACCGCGCCGGTGCCGAATTGCATCGCGAAAACCCCGCCGAGGCCGACCATGGTCACGGTGGTGATGGCGCGCCCGGCCCGCGCCGCCGGCACAAACCCGCGGCAATGGGCCATCAACACCGGATACATCGGCGGGGCGAAGGAAAACGCCACCAACAAGACGATCGACAGCCAGGGATTAACGTCGATCATCACCGCCAGCGCCAACAGCAGCAGCACCATCACCCCCACCCCGCCAAGGACCACGTATTTGCGGGTGTTGAACCAGCGATCGAGCGGGCCGTAGGCGACGGTGCCAAGGTTGAAGGCCAACATCATCGCCAGCAGAGCGTAACTGGCCTCGGTCTGGCCAAGGTGATAGACCTCGGTCAAATAGGGGCCGGCCCAAAGCCCCCCGATGGCGGTGAACGGCGCCGAAAAACAGGACCCCATGATGACCACCCGTT
>NZLB01000164.1 GCA_002694075.1 Nisaea sp. | reverse complement strand
CCGGCGACCAGCCGGGACAAATCCGCCGGACAGGGGACATAAGGCGCCTCGACCCAGCCCTGACGGCTGCCGATCATGCCCGACAGATAGACCGGTAAATCGGTCTCGTCGGCCAACCAATCGCCGATCACGGCGGCCAGCGCGCCGGCGAAATCGCCCTCCTTGACGGTCAGGATCCCGGCCGCCACCGCTCGCCGGTCGTGGACTCGGCCGGCGCCATCCAAGTGATAGGCGCGCAGGCTGCTGGTCCCCCAATCGACCGCGATCATGCCAGCGGCGGCGCCGTTCATGCCGGCGCACCCACCCGCACCAGGGCTTTGCCGGTATTCTCGCCGGCCAGCAGGCGGACCAGGGCCGCCGGCGCCGCCGCCAGGCCGTCGGCCAGGTCGACGCGGTAGTCGATCTGTCCGGCGCGATAGAATTTGGCCAGCTTATCGGCCAATTCGTCGAAACGGTCCAAGTGATCGAGCACCAAAAACCCCTCCATCCGCGCCCGCTTGATCAGCAATTGACGATTGACCCGCGGCCCCGTCGGTAGGGGAAAGGAGGGCATCGCGATGGTGCCGCAAATAGCCACCCGGCCACCGACATTAAGGCGGTCGACAATGGCGTCGAACTGCGCGCCGCCAACGTTGTCGAAAAAGCAATCGACCCCTTCCGGGGTCGCCGCCGCCAGGGCCGCCGGCAGGTCATCGACAGTTTTGTAATTGATCGCCGCGTCGTAGCCGAACACCTCCAGGCAGGCGGCCACCTTATCGTCACTGCCGGTGAGCGCGACCGTTCGACAGCCCAGCGCCTTGGCCAATTGCCCAACCACCGAGCCGACGGCGCCGGCGCCGGTGGTCACCACCACCGTTTCACCGGCCTTGGGCGCGCAGATCTCAACCAAGCCGACATAGGCGGTCACCCCGTTGATCCCCAGAGGTCCGAGCGCGGTTTCCACCGGCGCCAAATCCGGGTCCAGTTTGCGCACGATATCCGCCCCGTCGGAGACCGCGAAGCTCTGCCAGCCCTGCCGCCCCATGACCAGATCGCCGACCGCGTAGTCCGGATGGTCGGACGCGATCACCTCACCCACCGTGAACCCGGTCATGACCGCGCCAAGCGGCACCGGCTCCTGATAATTGGCCTGTTCGGCGATCCATCCGCGCATCGCCGGCTCAAGGGACAGATAGAGCGTTTTGATCAGGCATTGACCCGGCCCCGGCACCGGCATCGGCGCCTCTTGCAAGGCGAATAAATCGGCGGTCACGGCCGGCGCCGGCCGGCCGGTCAAAATAACTTGGAGGTTGGTGTCGGTCATCGGATATCCTACAGTGCGCGGCATCACAAAACCCACGGCGAGGCACCCACGGTCACGCGCCGTCAACGCCGGGTCAACAACATTTGAGCGCCGAAGCGGCGCGAAGGGAAGGACTGTTCCATGAAACTTCTTCGTTTTGGCGAACGGGGCGCGGAAAAACCCGGCATGCTTCACGCCGATGGCGCCATCCGCGATTTGTCGAGCGTCGTTGACGACATCAATCCGGCGACGGTCACCGAGGAAGGTCTGGCGAAAATCGCCGCCGTCGATCCAGCCAGCTTGCCGGTGGTCAACGGTAATCCGCGTCTGGGCGCCTGCGTCGGTGGTTTTCAAAAGTTCATTTGCATTGGCTTGAACTACTCCGACCACGCCGCCGAAACCGGCGCCGCCCCCCCGCCGGAGCCGATTATCTTCATGAAGGCGCTTAACGCTCTCAATGGCCCCCACGACGATGTGATTATCCCCCGCGGCTCGGAAAAGACCGATTGGGAAGTCGAACTGGCGATGGTCATCGGCAAACAAGCCCACCATGTCGACGAGGCCGAGGCGCTTAACTATGTCGCCGGCTACGCCATCGCCAACGATGTCTCCGAACGCGCCTTCCAAAGCGAACGCGCCGGCCAATGGACCAAGGGCAAAAGCTGCGACACCTTCGGTCCGCTCGGCCCATGGCTGGTCACCCGCGACGAAATCGCCGACCCGCAAAACTTGGACATGACGCTCGACGTCAACGGCCAGCGTTTCCAAACCGGCAACACCAAAACCATGATTTTCGGCTGCGCCCATTTGGTCGCCTATCTCAGCACTTTCATGACCTTGTTCCCTGGCGATGTCATCTCAACCGGGACCCCGCCCGGCGTCGGCATGGGCATCAAGCCGGATCCGGTTTATCTCAAAGCCGGCGATGAAATGCACCTCACCATCAGTGGGTTGGGCGAACAGCGCACCCGGTGTGTCGCCTGGTCGCGCTAAGCCGGCGAAGCGGTTATGACGCTTGACCTAAGCGCCGACACAATTCTGCCGACCGACCATGGACGGGCGATCCTGATCGGGCGGGCCTGGCTGCCGGGCCAACCGGGCGGACCGAGCGTCGTGACCTTGCGCGAAGGCCAAGTGATCGACCTTAGCCGGGTGGCGGCGACCATTGCCGATGTCATCAACGCCGAAGACCCGGTCGGCCTGGTTCGCGGGGCGGCCGGCACGCCGGTCGGCGCGATTGACGCGATCCTGGCCAATTCGCGGCACACCGCCCGCGACGCCGGCACCCCCTACATGCTGCCGCCGGTTGATCTGCAGGCGGTCAAGGCGGCCGGCGTCACCTTTGTCGAAAGCTTGCTCGAGCGAGTCATCGAAGAACAAGCCAAGGGCGATCCGGCCGCAGCGGAAGAGATCCGCGGCCGCATCCAAGCCGAAATCGGCGTTGATTTGACAGTCATCAAACCGGCTTCGCCAGAGGCCATGAACCTCAAAGACATCCTGGTTGCGCGGGACATGTGGTCCGCCTATCTGGAGGTTGGCATCGGCCCCGACGCCGAGGTTTTCACCAAGGCGCAACCGATGTCCGCCGTCGGCGTGGGCGCCGAAATTGGCCTGCATCCAAGCTCCACCTGGAACAATCCGGAACCGGAGCTGGTGCTGGTGATCGACGCCCGCGGGCGGATCGTCGGGGTCACCCTTGGCAATGACGTCAACCTGCGCGATGTCGAGGGCCGCAGCGCCCTGCTGCTCGGCCGGGCCAAGGACAACAACGGGTCGACCGCCATCGGCCCCTTCGTGCGCCTGTTCGATGACGACTTCACTCTCGACGACGCCCGCGCCATGGAAATCTCTCTGCGTGTCGAAGGCAACGATGGGTTCGTCCTGGACGGGCGGAGTTCGATGGCCAAGATCGCGCGTGACATCAGCGACTTGGCGCGCCAAACAATTGGCCCAACCCATCAATACCCCGATGGTTTGGTACTGTTCACCGGCACTTTGTTTGCGCCGACCCAGGACCGCGGCACGGCCGGCCAGGGGTTCACCCACGTCCTCGGCGATCGGGTGACCATTCACGCGCCGCAATTGGGCACACTGGCGAACACCGTCAATCACAGCGATAAAATCGCGCCCTGGACCTTCGGGGTCGGCGCCCTCATGCGGAACTTGGCAAGCCGGGGATTGCTCAGTTAACATTTTAAAAAAATGGCAATGAGGGGAAGCGCCATGAAGCAAGGGAGCCTGGCCGGCAAGGTTGTCGTGGTGACCGGCGCGGCGCGGGGATTGGGCCGCGAATACGCGCGGCATTTGGCCCGCCAAGGCGCCCTGGTGACGGCCGCCGATATCCGCGATGTCGACGAAACGGTGGCCGAGATCACCGCCGACGGCGGCCGTGCTTTGGCGGTCACCGTCGACGTCGGTGACGAGGCGTCAACCGCGGCAATGGCGGCGGCGACCGTCGACGCTTTCGGCCGCATCGACGGCTTGGTTAACAACGCCGCGCTTTATGGGGGCCTCAGCGGCGGGCGTTTCGACCAACTGCCCGAAAGCGACTGGCAAAAGGTGATGGACATCAACGTCGCCGGTGTCTGGCGCTGTTGCAAGGCGGTGGTAGGTCCGATGCGGGAAAGCGGGCGCGGCAGCATCGTCAACATCGCCTCGTTGGCGGCGGTATATGGCCTGCCCTTCGCGCTACACTACGCGACCAGCAAAGCCGCCGTGATCGGCATGACCCGGGCGCTGGCGCGCGAATTGGGCCGTGATTGGATTCGCGTCAACGCGGTCGCGCCCTCGGCCGTGATGACCGAGGGCACGGCCGAGTTTTTCGGCGACAAATTGGACAAGGCGAAGGATGTCATCGCCGCCGGCCAATCCCTTCAGCGCAATTTGGAAACCGGCGATCTGTCCGGCACCATCGCTTATCTGCTGAGCGACGCGAGCGAGTTCGTCACCGGCCAAACGCTTATGGTCGACGGTGGCACCGTCTTTCTTTGACCGGCTTGGGGAGAACGCCTATGCGACAAGAAACGCAAATTCAGCTGACCAAGCGCGTGTTGGCCCATATCGCCGCCCAGGGGACCGACCACAGCGCCGCGGTCACCCACCATCCGGTCAGTCTATACACCTGTCCGGAGCGGTTCGCGGCCGAACGCCAAACCCTGTTCCGCAACGAGCCGATCGTCGTCGCGATGAGTTGCGACCTGCGCCGACCGGGCGACTATGTCACCGATGACAACACCGGCGTGCCATTGTTGATCGTGCGCGGCGAGGATGGCCGGGCGCGCGCCTTTATCAACGCCTGCCAGCATCGCGGCGCC
Organism: Nisaea sp.; assembly: GCA_002694075.1. GTDB lineage: Bacteria > Pseudomonadota > Alphaproteobacteria > Thalassobaculales > Thalassobaculaceae > TMED26. Next base: position 5,240 of record NZLB01000164.1, on the reverse strand, counting down.
CGCCTGGCGGAGGGCCGCGGCCACGCCAAACGCCGCTTTGTCTGTCCCTATCACGCCTGGTCCTTCGCCTTCGATGGGCGGTTGGCGAAACTGCCCCATGAGGAAGGTTTCAGCGGGCTTGACCCAGACGCCTGCGGCCTTCAGGAACGCCCCCTGGCCGAGAAGTACGGGATCATATGGGTGCGACCGGAGGGCGACGCGGCGATTGACATCGACGACCACCTCGAAGGCCTTGGCCCGGAGTTGGGCGAGTTCAACTGGGCCGATTATCACCATTACGAGACCCGCCGCATCGACGTGAAGATGAACTGGAAACTGGTCATCGACACTTTCTTGGAGCCTTACCATTTCGCCACCCTGCACCGCACCACGGTGGGACCGATCTTTCTGCCGAACATGTGCCTGTTCGACGCCTTCGGCCGCAATCTGCGCGAGACCTTTCCACGACGCACCATCGCCGCCCTCGCCGAGCAACCCGAAGACCAATGGGATTTCGTCTATCACACCGCCCTGGTCTATGTGCTGTTTCCCAACACGGTGGTGGTGATGCAAGCCGACCATCTGGAGATTTGGCGCATTTTCCCCAGCGCCGACGCGGTCGACCAGTCCCATATGTACCTGGAATTCTACATTCCCGAACCGGTTACCAACGACAAGGCGCGCGCCCATTGGGACGCCAATATGGACATCTTGGTGCGCACCGTGCTGGAAGAGGACTTTCCCACCGGTGAAGGCGCCCAAGCCGGCTTCATGAGCGGCAGCGGCCGCTCGCATATCGTTTTCGGTCGTAACGAGCCGGCGCTGGCGCATTTCGAAACGGTGATGGCGGCGGCCCTCGACTAGCGCCGAGCGTGCGCACCGATGAAAAACCAGGTGCCCCAAGCCTGTCGGAGGGGTAGATTGCAGGCACGTTGACCTGATCCCACGGAGAGCCCCCGACCATGCCCAGCTACGATTTCAATGGCCAAGCGGCCATCATCACCGGCGGCGCCAAAGGCATCGGCCTGGCCATCGGCGCGCGTTTGCATGGCGACGGCGCCCAGATCAGCCTATGGGACGTCGACGCCGACCGCTTGGCCAGTGTCGCCGAGACCATGGGCGCCGGGGTTCACACCGCGGTCGTCGACGTCACCGACGCGGCCGCCGTTGACGCCGCCACCGCCGCCGTCGAGCGCGAGTTCGGGCGCATCGACATGCTGGTCAACAGCGCCGGCATCACCGGCCCCAATGAAACCATCTGGAACTACGACGTGGACGCCTGGCGACAGGTCATCGACATCGATTTGACCGGCACTTTCCTAACCTGTCGGGCGGCGGCGGCGTACATGCGCGCCCGCGACTATGGCCGCATCGTGAACATCGCCTCCATCGCCGGTAAGGAAGGCAATCCCAACGCCTCGGCCTATAGCGCCGCCAAGGCCGGGGTCATCGGCCTCACCAAATCGCTGGGCAAAGAACTGGCGGGCACCGGCATCACCGCCAATTGCGTCACCCCAGCGGCGGTCAAAACCGAAATCTTCGACCAAATGACCGAAGAGCATATCAACTTCATGCTCTCTAAAATTCCCATCGGGCGCTTTGGCCTGGTCGAGGAAGTGGCCGGCCTGGTGACCTGGCTGTGTTCCTCGGAATGTTCGTTCTCGACCGGCGCGGTGTTCGACGTGTCCGGCGGGCGCGCCACCTATTAGACGGGCCCATGACCAACGCCGACGAAGCCGCCCTGTTGTTCGTCAACGAGGCTTTCTACCTGGCCTTTCAGACGCACGATATGCGGGCCATGGACGCGCTCTGGTCGGACCACCATCCAGTGCAGTGCATTCACCCCGGCTGGCCCCCCTTGTTTGGCCGCGAGGCGGTGATGGAAAGTTGGCTGCGCATTCTCTCCAACCGCGCCGCGCCGACCGTCACCTTCAGCCATCCGGTGGCCAACCCGCTGGGTGAGTTTGGCCTGGTCACCTGCTACGAGCGGGTGGCCGACAATAGCCTGGTGGCGACCAATATGTTCCACCGTAGCGGGCGCGAATGGCGGATCATCCACCACCAATCGAGCCCGGCGCCGGAACCGGACGAGCGCGAAGCTCCGCGCGCGCCCCGCCAGCGTTTACAATAGCCGGCCGTCGTTACCCGCCAACCATGAACGCGTCCACCGCCGCCGCGTCGGGAATCGGCGCGACACCGCCATAGCCGGTGGTCGAAAGGGCGGCGGCGGCATTGGCCCGTTCGGCGGCCGAGAGCGGGTCCGCGCCGGCGGCGAGCGCGGACAGGAACACCCCATCGAAAGTATCGCCGGCGGCGGTCGCGTCGACGGCCGCCACCTTGTGGCCGGCGACCCGTGTGCGGTACCCGTCGGTGGCCAGCACGACCCCCTCGGCGCCAAGGGTCAGGGCGACCGTCGACACACCGCGAGCGAGGAACCAATCGATAATCGCGTCGGGATCCTCGAGGCCGGTCAGCAAGCGCGCGTCATCCATCCCCGGCAGGGCGATATCGACCATCGCCAAGCTATGGCCAATGATCGCCTGGGCGCGCGCCAACGGCCACAGCTTGAGCCGCAGATTGGTGTCATAGGCGACGCGCCCGCCGGCCGCGCGAACCGTCTCCATGGCCGCGAAAACGGCATCGGCGGCGACCGGTCCAATCGCCTGGCTGATCGCCGAGACATGCAAAAACGCGCTCGCCGTCAGCACCGCGTCGTCAAGCCCATCGGAGCCCAGACGGCTCGCCGCCGAGCCGGCCCGGCGATAGTCGAAGCGATGTCCCTCCGGCCCATGGGTGATGAAGTAGAGGCCGGTCGGCGCCGCCGGGTCCCGGCGCACCGCGCCGGTGTCGATACCTTCGTCCCGCCAGAGATCGAGAAACCGATCGCCAAAGGAATCGCAGCCAACGGCGGTGATCATGGCCACCCGCGCGCCTTGGCGGGCGGCGGCGATGGCGCAGTTGGAAACGTCACCGCCGAAGCCGGGGCGATAATCGCCGTCGGCGCGCGTTTGATTGAACTCAAACAAGGGCTCGCCCAAGCACGCGAGATCGAAGCGCATCGAACCGGTCACAGCCCTAGGCGTAGCTTTTCGACATGCCCTCGGCCGGATCGGCGAAGGCCGAGAACGGCGGATAGGGATAGCGCAAACCATTTTTGGCGAGCGCCTTCAACCCGTCGATCCCGCGCGCGAACTCATCCGGCGGACAGGCCATTAACAGCTCGTCATCCTGCACCCCGCCGTAGCGGCGCTCGGCGTAGCACGGGATTGACAAACTGGTCTCACGCGTGGCCAAGGCCCGTCCCCAACTGTCGGCGCACGCGCTTTCGCCGGTGATGGTGAAGTCATAGCGCCGATAATTGCGGTATTGCAGGCCGTTGATGAACAGGATCATCTGCCCCGGCGAGGCGTAGAACAAGCACACATCGGGCGGGTCCAGCCTGCCGCTGCGCAGGGGCGAGGCGACCATGCCGCTATAGCGGCCGGCCGGCACCCGCGGCATCTGAACTTGATGGGCGTGAGCGGCCTCTTGGTTTTCGAACCAAACACCGGTCATCTGCTGGCCGGACAGGACTTTTTCGGGAATCTCCTCAAGCCCGATATTGGCCCCGCAGCTGGCCCCCGGTCGCAAATTGTCGCGCATGATACCGAGCGTGAAGCCGGCGGTGCGCACCTGGGTGACCAATTGACAAGTGGTGAAGGCCTTGTCCTCGCCCGGCCGCCGCAGGCCCGGCACCTTGGCCATTTCATCAATATCCTCATAAAGCTTGAGACCAAAGGGCAGCGATTTCAGACGCAGTAAATCGGTCAACTCGCCGGCCATGGTCTTTAAGGCGGCGGCGTCTAAATCGAGGGCGCATTCGGTGGCGGTCATCCTGTCCTCCCTGTGTTTTTGGGGCCGTTGCGTCGGCGCGCCGACAGCCTAGCAGCGATCACCCGACGGAGGCGAGGTCGAAGACCACGCCGCCCATGGTCGGCGCCGCCACGCCGGTGGTTTCGGGAAAGGTGATCGCCAGTCCGGCCAGCCGGCGCACCGCCAAAAAGCCGAATAATTCGGCCTCTAGCAGGTCACCGTCCCAGCCTAAATCCTCGACCGGCGCGGCGGTCACCCCGGCCGCCGCGGCAATCGCCGCCATCAACGCCGGATTGCGCCGGCCGCCGCCGCAAACCCAGAGGCGGTCCGGCGGCTGCGGCACCTGCGCCAGCGCATGCGCGACCGCCGCCGCACTGAACGCGGTCAAGGTGGCGGCGCCATCGGCTGGTGACAAATCGGCGTACAGGCCGGCCGGCGCGATATCGTAGCGGTCCAGGGATTTCGGGGGCGGCCGGGTGAAATAGGGGTCGGCCATTAAGCGCCTCAACACCGCCGTGTCGACGCGGCCGGCCCGCGCCAAGGCGCCATCGCGATCAAAATCTCCCCGCCCGGCGGCGCGCACCCAATCGTCCAACAAGGCATTGGCCGGGCCAGTGTCGAAGGCGACCAACCGCTCGTCGGCGCCCAGCCAGGTGAGGTTGCCGATCCCCCCGAGGTTGAGCACCGCCATCGGCCGGACGCCGCCGGCCGCCCGCGCGGCGTGGTAAATCGGCGCCAACGGCGCGCCCTCGCCGCCAGCCGCCATGTCCGCGGTGCGGAAATCTGCGACCACCGGCAGGCCCAGACGACGCGCCGCGGCGGCGCCGTCGAATAATTGTCGGCTAAACCCGTCGGCCGGACGGTGGAGCACGGTTTGGCCGTGGAAGCCGACCACCCCGATGTCGGCGAAAGAAAGCTCCAAAACCGCGATGAGATGCTCGACGGCGGCGATATGGGCGGCGGTGATGGCGCTTTCCACCTTTGTCAGGTCGGCGTTGCGCACCCGCTCCGGCGCCGCCATCAGGGATAAAACCTCGGCGCGTAAATCTTCGGCGTAAGGCACCGTCACCCCGCCCAGCGTGCGCGTCACTTGGACCCCGTCGGTGAGCAGGGCGGCGGCGTCGATGCCATCGGCCGATGTGCCGCTAATTACTCCGATCGCCAGTATTTCCCGCATCTCGCGCCCCTTCGCCCGGTCGCCGCGGCGGTTTTGCCGATTGCCTCACCGCCAACGCCTTGTTAAACCACGCGAGGGGAGCGTTGTTGAGGGTCGATAATGGACACACAAATCACGCAACCAATCGCCGGCGCCAAATTTAGCGATCCCACGCGCACCGCCACCGACGAGGCCCGCGCCCAAGTGCGCTTGGAACGCCTTAGCACACTGTGGTTCAACACCGGCACCTTGT